>NZ_APNM01000013.1:0-107970 GCF_040361335.1 Salinisphaera sp. PC39
CCCCGCCGTTTCCGCACAGGCCCGGGCCTCGGCCAGCCGGGTCCGCCGGTCCAGCGCCGCCAGGGCGCCGGCGGAATCGTGGCGGGCGAAGAAAAGCTGCAGCGACCGGTGCAGAAGCTGCCCGCGCTCGCGGGCGTCGACCCCGAGCCGCGGCCGCTCCAGGGCGGCCGCGCCCAGGCGGTGGCGCCCGAAGGCGCGCATCGGACAATCGGACTGTGCCGCCAGGGCGCCGGTGCCGCCCGGCGCGCGGGCGTCCGCCAATGCCGGTCCCCTCCGGTCCTCGATTCGTTCGTGGTCGTCGGCGGTGGCGAGCACATCGCGCAACAGGTGCAGGTCGGCCTCGGCGATGCGTGCCGGCGACACCTCGGGCAGAGACGCGATCACCGGGCTGGGCGCACGCTCGCGGTCACCCTCCCAACACGCATGGCTGACCACCACCTCGGGCGCGGCGGCGAGGAGATGGCCCGTCAGCCGCTCGATGTACTCGCGCTCGCGTTCGGCACCGGCATGCGGCATGCCCAGACGGCGCTGCAGCTCGGCGGGCAGCCAGGGATTGGGACGCGGCGCCGGCGGCCAGACCTCGTCGTCCAGCCCCGCGATCCAGACATAATCGAAACGTTGGCCCAGGGCCTCCAACGGCCCCATCACCTGCAGCCGCCGCGCCGGCGTGCGCGGCTGGAAGACGGCGTCGGCGGCGAGCCGGCGCAGGTGCCCCAGGGCCTCGCCACGATCCATGGCGCCGGTCACGGCATCCAGGCCGGCGAAGCGGTCCAGCAGATCCTCCCAGGCGGCGAGTTGCTGATACTCGGCGCTGTCGAGACCGCGCTCCCCGGGCCAGCCCAGCGTGTGCAGGGCGCGCGAGAACAGCTCGGCCCAGGCTCCCGGCGGACGCCGCCCGCCGGCATCGCGCTGGTGCACGAACAATCGTTGCAGCGCGGCGTCGAAGTCCGGCGCCAGCACCGCGGTCTCGGCGGCGTCCTCGGCCGGCCGGCCGCTGCGCAGGGCGCGCAGCACATCCACCAGCCAGACCTCCGGCTCCCCGCGGCGCCGGAGCCGCGCGTCCAGCACGGCCCGGCCCGGGGCCTCGCGATCGCCGCCGGTGACGAACGGCGATCGCAGCAGCGCCCCCAGCTCCAGGGTGTCGATGCGACCGGCCAGCAGCGCCAGGATGCGCAGCCCCGCGCGCACCATCGGGTAGGCGTCCAGCGGCCGGCCCAGGGAGATGTTGTAGGCCGGCCGCGGGGTCGTTTCGAGCAGCGCGCGCGGCTGCAGCACATCGTCGAAGACCCGCTGCAGGCGGGTGCGCCGGGTGGCCAGGGCCGGCACGACCACGGCCACGCGCGCGGCGGGATCGGACGCCAGCCGCGTCCGTGCCCAGCCGGCCGCGCGCGCCAGTTCGTCCTCGTCGTCGTGACAGACCGTGCGCCGCGTTTCGCCGGCGCTATCCGGCAGGGCCGGCACCTCGACCCGGGCGCCGGCGGCCCCGGCCGCGTCCAGCAGGTGCCGCTGCTGCGGCGTCAGTTCGTCGAATCCCGCCAGCACGACGGCGGGCGGCGGCGTCAGCGTTCCCGCCGCGAACGCAGCCGCGAGCCGGTCCGGCAGGACCGCGGGGTCGAGCCAGCCGTGCCGGCGGCACTCGCCCGCGAACGCGTCCGCCCAGCCGGCGAACGCGGCCACATCCTCACCCCAGTGACCACCCGCTTCCCGCAGGGACAAGCGCCAGGCGTGCATCAGACGCCAGGCTTCGTCGGCCCCGCGCGCCGCGGCGGCGGCATCCATCAGCCCGGCATCCGAGGACGCCACGAGCCGATGCCAAACGACGGCGGTCTGGTCGGGGGTCAACAATGCCTCGCCGCCGGCCCCGGCGGCGAACTCCAGCTCCTCCCAGAGACTGCGCAGCCAGGCATCCCAGGGCAAAACGAGAGGTGTATCCCAGCAATCCAGACCCGCCGCCTGCTGGCGCTCGGCGTGGACGCCCCGCCAGGCACGCGCCAGCCGGCGGGTGGCGGTGACCACCGTCTCCCCCGCCTCCATGGCGGCTGTTACGCGATCTTCCATGAGTCACTCGGGCCGTGCATGGCCGTATGCTACCGGAGACACCTGCCACCGGGCACTGCCGGGCTCGCATCCGTGACGGCCGCCACCCGCACAATGCGGGCTTGAGCGGCTGCTGTCCTACGGGGCCGGCCTGCTGACGCTGCTGGTCGGGCAGTCGCCGGGCGCGAGTCGATCGCGGCCCTGCTTGGTGCCCCGGGCAGGATTCGAACCTGCGACCTGCCGCTTAGGAGGCGGCTGCTCTATCCGACTGAGCTACCGGGGCCGCGCAGCGGCCCCATAGCCTAAGGCAACCGCCCCGGGAACGACAGACCGCCGCGGTCAGTCCCCGGTGGGCAGGTCCTTCGGCATCGCCCGGGCGAGGCTCGCGCGCGCCTCGTGGGCGGTCAGGTTGAGATGCATGGGCGTGACCGAGACCTGGTTGTGCAGCATCGCCTCCAGGTCCGTGTCCGGATGCGCGTTGCCCTCGGGATAGCTCAACCGGATCCAGTAGTACGGCACCTCGCGGCCGTCCAGGCGCCGCTCGGGGATGAAGGCGCCGGGGGGGCGCTGGCCCTGGGTGGTGACACGCACGCCGCGCACGTCCTCGGGGGGCACGTCCGGGAAGTTGATATTCACGAACAGGCCCGGCGTCCACTCCTCCCAGGCCAGCAGGCTCTCCAGCAACGGCGGCAGGAAGCGCTCCGAGGTCGCCCAGTGGGTATCGCCGCCGAGCACGAAGACCTGGCTGATGGCGACCGAAGGGATGCCCAGGAGCGTGCCCTCCATGGCCGCGGCGGCGGTGCCGGAGTAGGTCAGGTCCTCGGCCAGGTTGGCGCCGCGGTTGATGCCCGACAGCAGCATGGTCGGCCGGCGGTCGGTCATCAGCTCGTAGACCGCGAGCAGGGCGCAGTCGGTCGGCGTGCCCTTGATCGCGAAGCGCCGGTCGCCGACCTCGCGCACGCGCACCGGCTGGGTGATCGACAGCGAATGCGACGCGCCGGATTTCTCCTCGTCGGGCGCGACGACCCAGACATCGTCGGTGAAACGGCGCGCGATGTTCTCCAGAAGCTTGATCCCGGGCGCCTCGATACCGTCGTCGTTGACCAGCAGGATGCGGTGCTCGGCATTGTTTTGCATGGTTCTCCTCGCTTCGCCCGGACGGCCGATTCCCTTGCCGGGACTTGGCAAGCGGCCCGTCCGGTGTTAATTGTAGTACAAAGTTGTAGCACTTTATGGTTCACTGTACCGTAAAGGGCGAGTGCGAGATACCGGCCGCAGCAGCGGTCGGTCGGACGAAAAAGGCCTTTCCAGACAAAGCCGATCAGGAGGAGATGATGGCCCGGCTATACCTCGATACCGATAAGTACGGCGACGAGTCTCCGTCGCCCGTGGTCGCCGCGTTCCACAGCGCCCTGCACGATATCGTGCGCAAGCGCTGGAAGGAATCGGGCGACGAGTGGAAGGACTTCGTCTTCGGCAAGGCCGTGGAATCGATCACCGCCGAGGACTTCGAGCAGGTCGAGAAGACCCTGCTCGACGCCGGGCATCGCTTCGACTGGTCCGCCGCCATCTCGCCGCAGGAACGGCCGGAGGCCTACAAGCCGGCCGCCGGCACCTCGGACGAGGAGATGGCGGACTTCTGCTTCGAGCATCCCGACGCCCCGACCGCCGAGGCCGACGGCGAGGGCCGCGAGCTGCGCGGCGTCGGCGACAACGTCGTGCGTTACGACGACAACACGGTCGGTATCGCGCGCTATGTGCGTGCCAGCAACCGCGTCCTCCAGTGGCTGACCGACGGCGTGCCGGAGGACACCATCGCGATCATCGACGACTCCGGCGGCACCCTGACCGCGCCCATCCTGGAGCAGTTCAAGGGCGTGATCTGTGCCGGCGGCACCGTCCGTTCGCACCTCGGCATCCTCACGCGCGAGTACGGCATCCCCTGCCTGATGAACGCCAAGATCGACGGCATCAAGGAAGGCGAGCGGGTGGAATTCGAATCCAGCGCCCGGGCCAAGACCGCCGAGGACTACCAGAGCGGCAAGGAAGTGACCGCCAACGTCTGGCGGCTGAACCGCTGAACCGACGACGCCGACGCGCACGACTATAACGAGGAGATTCTGCGATGAAGCTCGATTATCCGCAGCTGCTGGAGACCAACAACCTGCTCCAGAAGAACACCGACGAGACCTACTGGCTCTGTGTCACCCGCACGGTGCAGGAATCCAAGCTGTTCCCGGTGCCGGCCTACATGCTGTTGTCCTACCTCAACGGCGTGTACCGCTATCCGACCCTGCTCAAGAAGATCGAGGAGCACATGCCGGCCGAGGAGCTCGGCGACCGGGCGCGCCACATGGGCACCAAGGCCCAGGGCCTGTCGATGTGGGGCCTGCCCTGCTTCTACCTGCTGGGCCGCGAGTGGCTGATCAACATGGGCCTGATGCGTCCCGAGGACGCCGCCGAGGATGTCGCCTACATCTGCGACTTCTGGAAGCGCTACGAGCTGTCCATGCGCCGCAATTCCGGCCACATGACCGCGGTCGAGGCCGGCCACCGCTCGCAGCTCCACCCCGAGCGCCAGCTCCAGGTCTTCCACGCCGACATGTTCAGCTGCAAGCCCGGCGACGAGCTGCACGAGGCGGCCCAGACCTTCGTCGCCTCCGCCTCGCAGTACGGCTTCCTGATCTCCTGCGAGAGCCGCATCAGCCTGCACAACCACGGCCCCTATCGCCTGGGCGAGGGCCGTGAGCTGCTCGTGCGCGATTTCCTGGACCTGGCCGAGCACGACTTCCCCTGGCTGGACGGCGTCGCCGAGGACATGCCCTACAACAACCTCACGGTACCGATGGCCACCGAGGGCGTGCACTTCAACATCCTCGACGACTGGGGCAGTTTCGAGTCCGAGCCCGAGTTCAAGGGCCACCACATCCGCGGTGTCGGCCTCTACACCTCGGACGCCCTGTCCGACGGCTTCGAGCCCGTGGGCATGGGCAGCCGCCAGGAGCTGATCGACACCTTCAACGAGCTCAACGAGCGCGTGAAGGAGGCCATGGGCCGGCTCTGGAAGCGCATCGCCGGCTGGTCGCGCGACCAGATGCTGGACGCCGGCGCCATCACCTACTACTCGGTGTTCAAGGACCTGGCGCACATCGCCGGCTGCTACGACCCGGACGACTGGATGAAGATCGACGAGCGCGCCGAGCGTTTCCGTCCGCTGCTCAACGACGAGTACAGCCGTGACCTGCTGGGCGAGATCTGCCTCGGCACCGGCCCGAGCCACCAGATCAGCGAATACATGATGATGCAGCACAACAACCAGCCGCGCCGCATCTACTCGCCGATCCCCTACTCGATCCTCAGCGACGGCGATTACACCCCGACCGTCGGCGGCCTGCGCCCGGGCATCACCTACCTGGACGAGAAGCAGGACCGCTATCGCACCACCCGCGGCGTGCTCGGCATCGACGAGTACAACAAGAAGGCCCGCGAATTCCGGCCAGACTTCCACGCGGACGAGTTCCGGTTCTGCTGCGAGACCACGGTCAAGTACCAGTACGACAGCGAGCGGACCAACGAGCTGTACCGGCTGCACCAGAAGCATTCGCGCAACCTCAAGGACAAGGGCGCGGGCCTCAAGCACGCCGACATCGACAAGCTGGCCGAGTAGGCCGGATACGTCCACCACAACCAAGCGAGCATCATGCAAATCGGATCCTTGATCCGGCGGGCGGCGCGCCAGTTCGGCGACGCCCCCTGCCTCACCGAAGGCGAGCGGACGATCAGCTTCCGTGAGTTCGACGCCGCCACCGACCGTCTCGGCAACGCCCTGCTCGGGCTGGGCCTCAAGCCCGGCGACCGGGTGGGCGTGCTGCTGCCCAACAGCATCGATTGCCTGGTCGCCTACTACGCCCTGGCGAAGTCGGGGCTGATCCGGGTGGGCCTGAACACCCGCGAGACCATGGACGATCACACCTACAAGCTGGGCGAGAGCGGCTGCCGGGCGGTGATCCACGACAGCGGCGAGTCCTTCGACACCGAGATGGTGATCGACCGCCAGCGGCTGCGCGAGCTGATCGACGGCGGCGAGCAGAAGGCCTGCGCCGTGGATCGTCCGTTGGACGCGCCCTACCGCATGGGCTTCACCGGCGGCACGACCGGTCGTCCGAAGGGCGTGGTGCTGTCCACCCAGGGCGAGCTCACCGAGATCTCGGTGTTCCTGATGGATCTGGTGCCGGACATCCGCGAGGGCGACACCTTCCTGCACGCCGCCCCGATCGCGCATGCCTCGGGCGCCTTCTTCCTGCCCGCGATCGCGCGCGGCGCCCACTCGCTGATCATGCCCAAGTTCGATCCGGAGAAGTTCGTCGAGCTGGCCGAGGGCAGCGGCGCCAGCCTGACCTTCCTGGTGCCGACGATGCTGGCGATGATCCTGGAGGTGCCGGGCGTGGACAAGGCGGACCTCAAGTTCCGCCGCATCGCCTACGGCGCGTCGCCCATCTCGCCGCGCCTGCTGGAGCGGGCCGAGGCCCGCTTCGGGCGGATTTTCGCCCAGACCTACGGCCAGGCCGAGGCGCCCATGGCGATCACCTGCCTCAAGCCCGAGGATCACGACCGGGTGGGCTCCTGCGGCCGGCCCTACGCCACCGTGGACGTCGCCGTGTTCGACGACGACGACAACGAGCTGCCCCCCGGCGAGAGCGGCGAAATCGTCACCCGCGGCCCGCAGACCATGATGGAGTACTGGAACCGGCCGGAGGCGACGGAGAAGACCTTCCGCAACGGCTGGCTGCACACCGGCGACATCGGGCAGATGGACGAGGACGGGTTCTTCTACCTCCTCGACCGCAAGAACGACATGCTCATCTCGGGCGGCTTCAACGTCTACCCGCGCGAGGTCGAGGATGTCCTGATGGGCTGCGAGGGCGTGGTCGAGGCGGCCGTGATCGGCCTGCCGGACGAGAAATGGGGCGACCGCGTGCACGCGGTGGTCGCCGGCCGCGACGACCTCGACACCGACACGGTGATGGCCTATGCCCGCGAGCACCTCGCCGGCTACAAGCGCCCCAAGGGCGTCGAGGTCTGGCCGGAGCTGCCCAAGAGCGCCGCCAACAAGATCCTGCGCCGCACCGTGCGTGAGCGCATTCTCGAACGCGAGAAAGGAGGGAACTGAACATGCGTGACCTTTCGCTGGTCCTGCACGGCATCGCCATCAAGAAGTACGGCACCGCCGAGCAGGTCGCCGACATCACCGGACTGGAACCCGACCGCGTCGAGACCCTGCTCGCGGAGGCGGTGGAAAAGGGCCGGGTGAGCGAGGCCAAGGGCAAGTACATGCTCACCCCGGCGGCCCAGATCACGCTCAAGGGCGAGTACGCCAAGGCGTACGGCGACCTGCGCGAGGACGCCGACTTCATGGCCGCCTACGAGGAATTCGAGCGGATCAACGTCGAGTTCAAGCAGTTGATCACGCAGTGGCAGACCATGGAGGTCGGCGGCCAGACCGTGGCCAACGACCACTCCGACCCGGACTACGACGCCGACATCATCGACCGGCTGGGCGAGGTGCACGAACGCGTCGAGCGGGTGCTCGACCGCCTCGCGGCCAAGGAGCCGCGCATGACCCGCTACAAGGAAAAGCTCCTGGAGGCCCTGGAGAAGTCCGAGGACGGCGATCATAAGTGGGTCAGCGACGCCACCATCGACAGCTACCACACCGTCTGGTTCGAGCTGCACGAGGACCTGCTCCGCGTCGTCGGCCGGGAACGGGAGGAATGACCGCCATGGCCGATTCCGACGACACCACACAGGGTGCCCTCGAAGGCCGCTGGGTCCTGGCGCTGGACGGCAGCCGTCTGCCCGAACGCGAGCTGATCGGCGGCAAGGCCTGGTCGATCGCGCGCATGCGCACCCTCGACCTGCCCGTGCCCCCGGCCTTCGTGGTCACCACCGCGGCCTGCGCCGAATACCTGCGCACCGGCGACCTGCCCGAGGGTCTCGACGACGAGATCGACGCCGGCATCCGCTGGCTCGAGGAGCGCACCGGCCGCAGCTTCGGCGAGGGCGATTCCCCGATGCTGGTGTCCGTGCGCTCCGGCGCCGCCATCTCCATGCCCGGGATGATGGACACCGTCCTCAACCTCGGCATCAACGAGGACACCATGCGTGCCCTGGCCGCGGAATCCGGCGACGAGCGCTTCGCGCGCGACACCTATCGCCGCTTCTACGAGCTCTACGCCCAGATCGTGCTCAAGGCCACGCCGCCCCCGCTGGACCCGGACGACGACCTCGAGGCCTGGCGGGAAGCGATCGAGGCGGCCGCCCCCGGCGCCACCGCCGGCGGCGTGCGCGACCAGTTGCGCGATACCGTCCGGGCGGTCTTCGATTCCTGGACCTCGCGGCGCGCCAAGCGCTACCGCAAGCACCACGACATCCCCGACGACCTGGGCACCGCCGTCACCGTGCAGGCCATGGTCTTCGGCAACCTCGACCAGCGCAGCGGCACCGGCGTGCTCTTCACCCGGAATCCGCTGACCGGCGAGCGCGAGCCCTACGGCGAATACCTGCCGCAGGCCCAGGGCGAGGACGTGGTATCCGGCAAGTTCACGCCGCGCACCCTGGACGAGATGCACAACAGCGTCCCGGACGCCCACGAGCAGTTGCTGGTCGCGGCACGCACCCTGGAAGAGGCCAACGGCGACGTCCAGGACATCGAGTTCACGGTGCAGCACGGCGTGCTCTACCTGCTGCAGGCGCGTGCCGCCAAGCGCGCGCCGGCCGCGGCCGTGCGCATCGCCGTGGACATGCAGCGCGACGGCGTGATCGACCCCGACGAGGCCCTGCGCCGGGTCGCCCCGGCCCAGGTCCACAGCCTGCTCAGCCCGCGCCTCAGCGATGGCGCCGCCGAGTCGGCGGAATGCGTCGCCCAGGGTCAGGGCGCCTGCCCCGGCATCGGCATCGGTACCGTGGTGACCAGCGCCGACGAGGCCGAGCGTCGCGCCGGCGAGGGCGAGGACGTCGTCCTGGCCAGCGCCACCACCAGTCCCGACGACGTGCACGGCATGCTCGCGGCCCGCGCCGTGATCACCGAGCTCGGCGGCTCGACCTCCCATGCGGCCGTCGTGGGCCGCGCCCTGGGCCTGCCCTCCGTGGTGGGCTGCGGCGAGGGCACCGTCACCGCCCTGGCGGGCGAGACCGTCACCGTCGACGGCACCGAGGGCCGCGTCTATCGCGGCGCCCTCGACGTGGTCGTGCCCGACGAGCGCGACGACGACCGCCTGCGCGAGCTGCTGGAATGGGCCGCCGAGCGCAGTCCGCTGGCCGTGCATCGTCCCGACGACGCCCCCGAGGGCGACATCGTCGATCTGGACGCCGCCGCCGACGGCGCCGATCCCGACAAGCTGGGCGACCTGATCGCCGGGCGCGATGGCGCCCGCGGCGGGGCCATCGCGAGCGAGGAAGGCGTCGCCGCCGCGCTCGCCGCCGGCCTGCGATTCATCGTCGCCGAGCCCACGCTGCCGCCGCTGCTGGCGGCCGTGCACGCCGACCAGACCGCCCAAAGCGAATCAAAAACCGACTGACCGGAGCCGTCCGCGCCATGGAAAACATCAAACCGGAGGACATCAAGGTCCTTATCGAGCTGTTCGACCAAACCGAATGGCGAGAGCTGTCCCTGGAGGTCGAGGGCCTCAACCTGTTCCTGTCCAAGGACGCCAACGCGCACCGGCCGCAACCGGCCGCCCCGGCCGCGGACAGCGCGCCGGCGGCGAGCCCGGCGCCCGCGGCGGCCAAGAAGGGAAGCGCCGAACCCGCGGCCAAGCCGGCCGCGAGCGAGGCGTCCGCCAAGACCGGCGCCGAGCCCCCGGAGGGCACGGTGGCGGTTCGGGCGCCCAACCTGGGCACCTTCTACCGCTCGCCCAAGCCGGGCGCCGAGCCCTATGTCGAGGTCGGCCAGGAGGTCGACGAGGACACCGAGATCTGCCTGATCGAGGTGATGAAGCTGTTCACCCCGGTCTCGGCGGGCGTCAAGGGCGTCGTGCGCCAGATCTGCGTCGAGGACGGCCAGATGGTCGAGCACGACGAGCCCCTCATCTATATCGAACCGGCCGAGTAGGTCATGCCTGTCAAGCGCGTATTCGTCGCCAACCGCGGTGAGATCGCCGTGCGCGTGATCCGCGCGGCGCAGGCGCTGGGCATCGAGACCGTGCTCGGCACCTCCGCCGCCGACAAGGACGGCCTGGGCGCGACCCTGGCCGACCGCTCGGTGGTGCTGGGCCCCGCCCAGGCCGCCCGCAGCTATCTCGACGAGAAGCTGATCGTGCACGCCGCCAAGGCCACCGGCTGCGACGCCCTGCATCCCGGCTACGGCTTCCTCTCCGAGCGGCCCGCCCTGGCGCGGCTGTGCGAGGAGGAAGGCATCGCCTTCGTCGGCCCGCGGCCCGAGACCATCGAAGCCCTGGGCGACAAGCTCAGCGCCCGCCGCATCGCGGAGGCCTCCGACGTGCCGCTGGTCCCGGGCACGCCGGCGATGGAATCGGCCGAGGCCGCCCGCGAGGCCGCGGACGAGATCGGCTATCCCGTGGTCATGAAGGCCACCGCCGGCGGCGGCGGCCGCGGCATGTTCTTCGCCCGCGGCCCCGAGGAGATCACCGCCTCGTTCGGCAAGGCCTCCGAGGAGGCCCGGGCGGCGTTCGGCGACGGCTCGCTCTACATCGAGCGTTTCGTCGAGAACGCCCGTCACGTCGAGGTCCAGGTGATGGGCGACGGCGAGGGCAAGGTGGTGCACTTCGGGGAACGCGACTGCTCGGTGCAGCGCCGCTATCAGAAGGTGATCGAGGAAGCGCCCTGCACGGTGATGCCGGAGGATGTCCGCGCCGACCTGCACGCCGCCGCGGTCAAGCTGACTTCGGACCTGAACTACCGCAACGCCGGCACCGTGGAATTCCTCTACGACGTCGACCGCAACGAGTTCTACTTCATCGAGGTCAACGCCCGCATCCAGGTCGAGCATCCGGTCACCGAGTGCATTTCCGGGCAGGACCTGGTCGGGTTGCAGCTACGAATCGCCGGCGGCGAGGGGCTGGACCTGGAACAATCGGATATCGCGCTCGGCGGCCATGCCATCGAGTGCCGCATCAACGCCGAGGACGCGGACCACGATTTCCGCCCCAGTCCGGGACGCATCAAGCACTGGACGCCGCCCACCGGCGAGAACGTGCGGCTGGACACCTTCTGCCGCGAGGGCGACCTGATCCCGCCGTTCTACGACAGCATGATCGGCAAGCTCATCGTCCACGGCTCGGATCGCGACGACGCCGTTCGGCGCATGCTCGCGGCCCTCGACGACTTCACCATCGAGGGGCTGACCACGAACCTGAACTTCCAGCGGTTCATCATCGGCCACCCCGATTTCCGGAACAACGCAATCACGACGCGATGGCTGGAGCAGACCGGCCTGCCCGCCTTCGCAGAACGACAGGAGCAATAACGCCATGGCGCATATCGAATTCCTCGACGAGACCATGCGGGACGGGCAGCAGAGCCTCTGGGGCATGCAGATGCGCTGCGGCATGGCCCTGCCGATCGCGCCCACGATCGACCGCACCGGTTATCGGGTGATCGACCTGACCGGCTCGTCGATGTTCGAGGTGCTGATCCGCACCAACCACGAGAACCCCTGGGAGGGCCTGGACCTGCTCACCGGCGCCATGCCCAACACCCCGATCCGCGGCGGCATGCGGGCCAACGCCTCGGTGACCTTCGGCGTCACCCCGGACGTGCTCATGGACATGTGGATGCGCCAGCTCAACGAGCACGGCTGCCGCTCGTTCTGGGTCTACGACGTCCTGTTCAACATCGACAAGATGCACCGCCTGGCCAAGGTCGCCAAGGAGTACGGCTCCGAGGTCGCGGGCGCGATCATGTTCACCTCCAGCCCGGTGCACACCGACGAGTATTACGCCGACAAGGCCGACAAGCTCTCGGCCTGCCCGGACATCGACACCCTGCTGCTGTACGACACGGCGGGCGTGCTCGACCGCGAGCGCATGGAGACCCTGGTGCCGGCGATCCAGAAGAACGCCCGCGGCAAGCCCATCGAGTTCCACTCGAACAACATCCTGGGCATGTCTGCCAAGGCCTACTGCGACGCCATCGACCTGGGCATCACCATCCTGCATACCGCCAGCCGGCCGATGGCCAACGGCCCGTCCGTGCCCTCGACCGAGATCATGACCCGCAACGTCGAGCTGCTGGGCCATACCCACGATCTCGACACCTCCCTGCTGCCGCCGGTGGCCGAGCACTTCGAGAAGGTGGGCAAGGCCGCGGGCTTCCTGGTCAACCAGCACTACGAGTACGACGTACTTTCCGCCCAACACCAGATCCCCGGCGGCATGATCGGCACGCTGCGCGCGCAGATGGCCAAGCAAAACATGATGGACCGCATGGACGAGGTCCTGCGCGAGACCGCCAAGGTGCGCAAGGAGCTGGGCTACCCCGGCATGGCCACGCCCTTCTCCCAGCTCGTGGGCACCCAGGCGGTGCTCAACCTGGTCAGCGGCGAGCGCTACAAGATCGTGCCGGACGAAGTGATCCAGTACGCCGCCGGCTTCTACGGCGAGCCCGTGGCGCCGATCGACGAGGACGTCTACGACCGCATCATGAACGCCCCGCGCGCCAAGAAGGTCATCGCGGAGCCGCCGGAGCAGCCGACCCTGCAGGAGCTGGAGCAGCGTTACGGCACCAAGGACCACGACGAGCTGATCCTGCGGGCCCTGGTCCCGGAGGCGGACCTGAAGAAGATGCGCGAGGCCGGCCCGGTGCGGCGCGACTATCCCCTGCTCTCCTCGCCGGAGCTGGACCAGTTGCGCTACCTGCTGAAGATCGCCAACACGCCGGTGGTGCAGATTCAGTCCGCCGACATGAACCTGTCGCTGCGGCGCTGAGGATCCACCCGATCAACCACAGAGGCACAGGGACACAGCGTCTCAAGGAATCGATAATTAAAGATATTCCTCTCCGTGCCTGTGTGTCTCTGTGGTTTGTCACTCAAAGAACTGGCCGAAAGCTTCAAGTATTGTTTCGCCACTTAGGCACAAGGACAAAACGGTTTTGAGTTGCTTTTTCTTTGTGTCCTCTGTGTCTCTGTGGTTAGCGAAAAGAGAGTACACATGACCCAGAGACGCGCTGTCATCATCGACGTCGTCCGCACCCCCTTCGGCCGCGGCCGCGAGGGCGGTCTGCTGACGCCCTGGCACCCGGTGGACCTGTACGCTTCGGTCCTGGAAGCGCTGGTGGCGCGCACCGGCATCGACCCGGTACTGGTCGAGGACGTGATCACCGGCTGCGTGATCCAGGTCGCCGAGCAGGCCGCGAACATCGGCCGCCAGGCCGTGCTCGCCGCCGGCTTCCCGGAGTCCGTGCCGGCGGTCACCCTCGACCGCAAGTGCGGCTCCTCGCAGCAGGCGGTGGATTTCGCCGCCCAGGGCGTGATCGCCGGCGCCTACGACCTGGTGATCGCCGGCGGCGTGGAGATGATGAGCCGGGTGCCGATGCGTGCCAACCGCATGGGCAAGGACAACCTGGGCCCCAAGCTGCGGGCCCGCTACGGCGAGGGCCTGGTCGGCCAGGGCGTGTCCGCCGACCTGATCGCCTCGCACTGGGGCATCGGCCGCGAGGCGCAGGACGCCTTCGCGCTGCGCTCGCATCAGCTCGCGGCGGCGGCCGAGGACGACGGCGGCACCTTCCGCGACATCCTGCCGTTGACGCTCGAGGACGAGGACGGCGAGCACCGCGCCACGCGCGACGAGGGCCTGCGCCGCGACACCAGCCTGGAAAAGCTGGCCGGACTGTCCCCCGCCTTCGAGAAACCGGAACTCGCCGAACGCTTCCCGGACGTGGACTGGACCGTGACCGCCGGCAACGCCAGCCAGATCTCGGACGGCGCCTCGGCGGTGCTGGTCGCCGAGGAGCGCACCGCCGAGAAGCTGGGCCTGATCCCGCGCGCGGCCGTGAACGGCTTCGCGGTCATGGGCGACGACCCGATCATGATGCTCACCGGCGTCATCCCCGCGACACGCAAGCTGCTGAAGCGCACGGGGGTGACACTGGACGACATCGACCGCTTCGAGGTCAACGAGGCCTTCGCCTCGGTGGTGCTGGCCTGGCAGAAGGAACTCGCGGCCGACCCCGACAAGGTCAATGTCTACGGCGGTGCCATCGCCCTGGGCCACCCCGTCGGCGCCTCCGGCGCCCGTCTCATGGGCAACCTGGTCCGGGCCCTGGAGGACAGCGGCGGCCGCTACGGCCTGCAGACCATGTGCGAGTCCGGCGGCATGGCCAACGCCACCCTGATCGAGCGTCTCGGCTGATTTTTGACTAACCACAGAGGCACAGAGGCACAGAGAAAATTGATGGTGTCATGCCGGACGCGCCGGGGGCGTGATCCGGCATCCAGAGCCAACTTTCACCACCAATTAAAATTCCTGCGTCCGGACCACGGGCCGCGCTTACGCGCACATGGGACAACAAGCAATCGTCTCTCTTGCCTCTGCGCGCCTCCGTGCGCCTCTGTGGTTCATAAAGCGCGCGCCCGTAGCCCCATCAGCCCGAATGCCAGGGACGCTTCTCTCATCCCGGCCAAAAGACTGAGTTCCTGACTAACCACAGAGACACAGAGGCACAGAGCCTTAAGAAATCGATAAATCACGAAGAAAAAAGAAAAAACAACTTAAACTCTTCCTCCGTGCCTCTGTGCCTCTGTGGTTGATAATTCTTAAGCCATCAGGTTGGCGCCGCCGTTGACGTAGATCACCTGCCCCTGGATGTACGCCGCCTCGTCCGAGGCCAGCCAGCGGATCAGGTTGGTGTAGTCGGCGGCCTCGATACCGCGGCCGGTGGGATTCTCGCGCGCGGCCTTCTCCGCCAGCTCGTCGGCCTTGTCGCCGAAGATGGTGCGCACGGCGTCGGTGGCCACCAGCGCCGGCGCCACGGCGTTGATGCGGATGCCGCGGGGAGCCAGCTCCACCGCCAGGTAGCGCATCAGGCTCTCCGCCAGGGCCTTGCCCGCGCCGATCGCGGCGTAGTTGGGCACCACCACCCGGCCGCCGCGGCTGCTCAGGAAGAACACGCTGCTGCCGCGGTCCATCAAGGGCAACGCCGCCTGCACCAGGTACAGCAGCGCGGTGCCGTTGACGCTCAGGGCGGCGGCGAAGGTCTCCGGGTCCGCCTCCAATACCGGCGTGGGATACGGGCGCACGGCACAGTGCACGAGCTGATCGATACGGCCGCCGTCCGCGGCGATCGCGTCCATGAGCTCGCGGCAACCCGCGGGCGTCCCGACATCGGCGCGCACGGCCCGCGCCTCGGCCCCGGCCGCCTCGATCTCGGCCACGGCACGCTCCGCGGCGGCCTCGTCGCCCGCGTAGTTGACATAGACCCGGTTGCCGGGCTCGGCGAAGGCTTTGGCGATGGCGAAACCGATACCCTTGGTCCCGCCGGTAACGAGTATGCTCACGAAAATCTCCCTGAGAGGAATATAGGACATTTTTGTACTACAATAGCACGGACTCATAGGTATCCGAACAATCGGGCGGTCCGCGCGTTATGCTGGCCGCCGATGCAACACGAGGAGATCCCACCATGGTGCTGGCGTATTCCGAACGGACCGAAGAACTCAAGGCCTCGATCGAGGCCTTCATGGAGAAGCACGTCTACCCCAACGAGGAAACCATCCTCCGCCAGATCGACGACGGCGATCGCTGGCAGCCGGCACCCCTGGTCGAGGAACTCAAGGCCGAGGCCAAGAAGCAGGGCCTGTGGAACCTCTGGTCCCCGGACAAGGAGCACGGCGCCGGCCTCAGCAACTTCGACTACGCCCCGCTGTGCGAGGTCATGGGCCGCTCGCCCTTCGCGCCCGAGATCTTCAACTGCTCGGCGCCGGACACCGGCAACATGGAAGTGCTGATCAACTACGGCTCGGACGAGCAGAAGAAGCAATGGCTGCCGCAACTGCTCGACGGCGAGATCCGTTCGGCCTTCGCCATGACCGAGATCGAAGTGGCCTCCTCCGACGCCACCAACATCGAGACCGAGATCCGCCGCGACGGCGACGAGTACGTGATCAACGGCCGCAAGTGGTGGACCTCCGGCGCGATCGACCCGCGCTGCCGGGTGATGGTGGTGATGGGCAAGAGCGATCCCGACAATGCCGACCGCCACAAGCAGCAGTCCATGATCCTGTGCCCGCTGCCCCACCCCGGCGTGACGGTCAAGCGCATGCTGCCGGTGTTCGGCTTCGACGAGGCGCCGCACGGCCACGCCGAGGTGATCTTCGACAACGTCCGCGTGCCGGCCGCCAACATGCTGCTGGGCGAGGGCCGCGGCTTCGAGATCGCCCAGGGCCGCCTCGGCCCGGGCCGCATCCATCACTGCATGCGCCTGATCGGCGCCACCGAGCGCGCCCTGGAGCGCATGTGCCGGCGCCTGCAGACCCGGGTCGCCTTCGGCAAGCCGGTGGCGCAGCAGACGGTCTGGCAGGAGCGCATCGCCGAGTCGCGCATCATGATCGAGCAGATCCGCCTGCTCACGCTCAAGGCCGCGCACATGATGGATACCGTGGGTAACAAGGAGGCGCGCCAGGAGATCGCCATGATCAAGGTGGCGGCCCCGAACGTGGCCTGCAAGATCATCGACTGGGCGATCCAGGCCTTCGGCGGCGCCGGCGTCACCGGCGACTACGGCCTGGCCTTCGCCTACGCCAACGCCCGCCTGCTGCGTATCGCGGACGGCCCCGACGAGGTCCACCGCAACCAGATCGCGCGCCTGGAGATGAAGCGTTACGACGGTGACGTCAGCCGTACCGGCGGCTCGGCCTTCGTGCGGCCCGCGGACCGCAGCCCGGACTACGAGGATCAACCCGTCTGGATCGCGTGATGGATCGCGGCCGGGGTGCGAAAGCACCCCGGCCGCGGTTTCCCGTTGCGGCGGTGGCGGCCGGGGCTAACCCTGGGCGGCCGCGAAGGCCTCGTCGGGCAGGTTCGTGAGACTGACCCGGCGCCGGCGCAGGTGGGTCTTGGTGGCGCGCTCCGCGCGCTTGGCGTCGCCCGCCAGCACGGCGTCGGCGATCGCCTCCAGTTCCTGGAACTGGTACTCGTGCTGCTTGCGGGTGATGTAGGACTGGAACTGCAGGCGCAGCAGGCTGATCTGCATCTGCGGCATGACCCGCTGCAACTCGGGGTTGCCGGCGATCTGCACCAGCGTGTCGTAGAAATGCCGCCGCTCGGCGAGAAAGGCCAGGGTCTCGCCCTGGTTGCGGTAGCTCTTCAGGCGCTCGTACGCCGCCTCGAAACGCTCGCGATTGTCGCCTTCGTTGATGTGGCGCGCCGCAAGCTTGGCGGCCAGGCTGGTGATCACCTCGATCACGATCAGGGTGTCGCGCACCCCTTCGCGGTCGAGCGCACGGATATAGGCGCCGCGGTGACGGTTCAGGGTGAGCACGCCCTCCCCGGCCAGCCGCTTGAAGGCCTCGCGCACGGGCCCCCGGCTGACCTTGAGTTCGCGCGTCAGATCGGCCTCGATCAATCGCTGGCCCGGCACGAACCGCCCGGCATCGATGCCGCGCATGATCGCGTCCATGACCAGACGCGGCGAACTGACGTCGCGCGCCGTCTTCGTCTTCCTGACAGACTTCGTTTGCGCCTGGACCAAGTTTCGGCTCCTTATGTGTCCACCGGAAACGCGTGCCGTCCCCCGCGGCCAAAAAACGCCCAGCTTAATGCGGCACGGGCCGCAGGTGAACCTGCGGCCCGGCCGGACACGACGTCAGATCCGCGCCGTGGTGCCTCCGTCGAGCATGAAAATGGCGCCGTTGGTGTAGCTCGCCTCGTCCGAGGCCAAGTACAGGCAGCCATAGGCCATCTCCATCGGCGTGCCGGCGCGGCGCATCGGGCACAAGC
Organism: Salinisphaera sp. PC39; assembly: GCF_040361335.1. Lineage (NCBI taxonomy): Bacteria > Pseudomonadati > Pseudomonadota > Gammaproteobacteria > Salinisphaerales > Salinisphaeraceae > Salinisphaera > Salinisphaera sp. PC39. Next base: position 17,991 of record NZ_APNM01000013.1, read on the forward strand.
GATCCGCGGTGGCCTCGTCGTCGAACAGGGAGATGTGATCCTGGATCATGGGCGTGTCGATGAAGCCCGGGCAGACGCAGTTGGCGCGGATGCCGTCCAGCGCATAGGCGGAGCACAGCGACCGCGTCAGGTTCACCAGCGCACCCTTGGCGGCCGTGTAGGCATGCGCGTCGGGATTGCCCTTCACGCCCAGGATCGAGGAGATGTTGATGATCGAGCCGTTGCCCTGCTTCTGCATGTGCGGGATGGCGGCGCGGCTCATCAGGTAGATCGAGTCCAGGTCGATCGCCATGACCTCGCGCCACTTGTCCGGCTCGGTCTCGGTGACGGACCCCATGGAACCCGGGCTCTTCTGATCCCAGGAATAACCCACGCCGGCGCCGTTGAGCACCACGTCGACGCGCCCGTAAGCCTTCACGGTCTCGTCCACGACCTTCTGGACCTGGTCCGGGTCGGACACGTCCGCCGGCACGATCATGCCCTCACCGCCGTTCTTCTCGACTTCGGCAAGCACCTTCTCCAGGTTGGCCTTGGTGCGCGACACACCGACGACCTTGGCGCCTTCCTGGGCGAATAGTTCCATGCAGGCGCGACCGATGCCGGTACCGGCACCCGTGACGATCGCGACCTTGTCTTGTAGCCGACCCATCTTCTTTCCTCCGAGTCTCGCTGGTGAGTGAACGCCGCAAGGCGGTTGCCCGCCGGACGGCTTTCTGTATCATCAGACAATATTGTCCTATAAAAACGTTCACGTCCAGCATGGGCGTGACGCGAAAGAATCCAATCACGCGGCCAAAGTGCCGCAAAAGGTGCGGGAGAACCACAATGGGACGTCTTGACGGAAGGGTTGCCCTGATCACGGGCAGCGGACGCGGCATCGGCCGTGCGGTGGCTCTGGAGATGGCGCGCGAGGGGGCGGACATCGTTCTCACCTCGCGTACCGCCGGCGAGCTGGAGAGCGTCGCGGGCGAGATCGAGGGACTGGGCCGGCGCGCCCTGCCCCTGACCTGCGACATGATGGACCGCGAGGCCATCAAGCGGACGGTCGCCGACAGCGTGTCGCACTACGGTCGCCTCGACATCCTGTTCAACAACGTCGGCGGCCTGATGGGGGATATCACCAAGCTAGTCACCCTGGACCACGACGACGAACTGTTCGAGAAGAACCTCTTCCTCAACCTCACCAGCGCCTATTACGCCACCCGGCACGCCCTGCCGCACATGGTGGCACAGGACTACGGGCGGGTGATCTTCAACGGCTCCGGCTACGCCAAGCGCGGCGGCGGCCTGATCGCCTACACGGCGGCCAAGCACGGTCTGATCGGCATGACCCGGGCAATGGCCTACCAGGTACCGACCTCCATCACCATCAACACCCTGTGCCCCGGCTGGACCAACACCCAGCTCGTGGACTGGGAGCGGCTGGCCCAGGCCATGGGCACCGACGCCGCCACGGCCAAGCACATGATGGAGCAGGAGAACGTCCAGAAACGCATCCTGGAGCCGGAGGAACTGGGACCGATGGCGGCACTGATCGCCGCCCCGGAATCGGCCGGCATCACGGGCCAGGTCATCAGCGTCGACGGCGGCTACAAGATCTGAACGCCGTACCGCGAACACACCCCACCGGAGCCTAGATATGAGCTATTGGCAGACCGAGACCGAGGGCGGCGTCGTCGTCGCCACCTACCACAACCCCCCGATGAACTACTTCTGCGCCGACGCCATCGGCGAGCTGTCGCAACTGGTGGACGGCTGGGAGGAGGATGCCTCGATCCGCGCCGTGGTGATCACCGGCGGCATCGAGGGCAAGTTCGTCACCCATTACAGCGTCGAGGAACTGCTGTCGATGGCCGAGGACCGGGACGGCATGCGCGCCGCCGGCACCGCCCTGACGGACGCCTACCACGGCCTCCAGGAACGCCTGCGGCACCTGCCCAAGCCGGTGATCGTGGCCATGAACGGCGACGCCATGGGCGGCGGCTTCGAATTCTGCCTGGGCTGCGATATCCGTATCGCCCAGCAGGGCGATTACCGTTTCGGTCTGCCCGAGATCAAGCTGGGCATCCTGCCCGGCGGCAGCGGCACGCAGCGTCTGTCGCGCCTGATCGGCGGCGGCAACGCCATCAACTTCATCCTGCGCGGGCGCGTGGTGCCGCCGGACGAGGCCCTGGCGCTGGGGCTGGTGCACGAGGTCGTGCCCGATGCCCTCGCCCACGCCAAGGCGCTGGCCGCCGACCTCGCCAAGCTCGCGCCCAGGGCGGTGTGGTGCATCAAGCGCTGCGTCTACGACGGCGGTGACACCCACATCGCCGCCGGCCTGCAGATGGAGGGCTTCAACTTCCTGGAGACCATGCTCTCCGACGACGGCGTCGCCGCCATGCGCGCGTATGTCGAGGAGCCCTACGAGAAGCGCCGCGACTGGCTCGAGTCGCCGCGTCTGCCCGAGTTCAAGGGCCACTGAGCCTCTCCCGCCGGCCGGCCGCGCGTCTCGCGGCCGGTCGGCGGGCCCGCCTTGCGCACGCCGCCGCCCGGCGGTCGACACCGCGCCATCACGCAACCCGCCCGAGGACGGACAGCCGTTCGGGGACCGGCCTCGCGCATGCGAGTACCGCCGTCCCACGGACAATCGATCCCGATGTGTAACCAACATGCGGGTCCGTTCGTCTAACGGATAAGGCCGGACAACACGCCGACCACAAAACAGTCGCGGATATTGGGGGATATCGGATTCATGCAGGAGACCGACGAGGACATAGCGCGACTCTGTCTCTTGGGCGACCACAAGCATTACGCCGTGCTCGTGGAACGCTACGAGGTGCCGGTCAGGGCGCTGATCGAGCGATTGACGGACGACCACGAGGACAGCGAACGGATCGCCCACCATGCATTCGTCGACGCCTACGAGAGACTGGGCGAGTGCCCCCTGGAGAACGGGCGCTTCGCGCTCTGGCTGCTCGGCATCGCGGCCGAGCACGTCCATGCGCATCTCCGTGAGCGGGGCGGCGATTGCCGCCTCCCGCGGGCTCTGGCCCTACGCTGGAGAAAAAAGGCTCGCAAGACGCGGAAGACCGGTGACGAAGCCGGCTCCCCGCTCTGAGACGAGCATGAACCGTTTCCCGCCGAGTGGAGAGACGAAGGCGCGCGGCGCCGGGACGAGAAGGCGGCGAAACGGCCCAAGACACGACACTTGGAGGAGTGTTAGCCCATGCACGACGATAACGACAATCCGCAGGAGCACCTGACCCCGCAGCAACTGGAAGAGCTCCTGATCAAGCTGCCGTTCGCCGCTCCGTCACGGGGCTTCGTGAACCGCGTGATGCGCGACGTCGAGCGGCGCGCCGCCCGCGAGCCCGTGGAGTACGACCTCGACACCGTGACCGAGCTATCGCGGCAGGTCGGCCTGAAGCCCGATTGGACCATGGCCTTCCAGCCGATCGTCGACGTGGAGAGACGGACCGTGGTCGCGCACGAGGCCCTGGTGCGCGGTCCCAACAATGAGCCGGCGCAACAGGTCCTGGAACGGGTGAACCGCGACAACATCTGCCTGTTCGAGGAACTGTGCCGGATCAAGGCCGTACGGCTGGCCTCGGAACTCGGCATGCAGACCGATCTGAGCATCAACTTCCCGCCCCGGGCATTCCGGCTGCCCGACAGGACGATCACCGCCACCATGGCCGCGGCGCGTTGCTACGGCTTCCCGCAGGAGCGGCTGATCTTCGAGATCACCCGGTCGGAGGCCCCGCGCCTGTCCGAGGACCGGGCGCGGCTGGAGGAGATCGTCGACCATTACAACGCGCGCGGCTTCCGCACCGCCTTCGACGATTTCGGCCCCGGATTCGACAACCTGGCGGGCTTCGGCGGCTGCCGCACCGACATGGTGAAGCTGGAGATGGCCATGGTGCGCGACATCCACAAGCATCCCTCGCGGCTCGCGCTGCTGCGCGAATTGCTGGCCGCCTGCAACGATCTCGGCTACCAGGCGGTCGCCAAGGGCGTGGAGACCTACGAGGAGTTCGACACCCTGCGGGAGCTGGGCGTGTCCCTGTTCCAGGGCTTCTATTTCGCCCGCCCGGCCTTCCAGTCCCTCGCGAGCGTGCCATCGTCCGTCTATCGCTGACACGGCCCGCGCGACGATACCCGGGACCCGGCGCGGACGACGGCGGGACGCCGGGCGTGTCCCCGCATCCATGCCGAATGACCCTGAAATCCTTTGATGATGAACACCCCGGCAGCGGAGGATGCCGCGACCGCCACGAAGGACAACAAGCAGCGTATGGGAGAAACGACATGAGGAGACCTCTGCCACCCTTCGACCTCGATCATGAAACCATCCGGCTAAAGAGCTTCGCCAAAGGCATCACCGAGATCCAGTGGCTGCTGGTCACCCTGGTGCTGGCCTATCTGGTGATCGCCGGCGACCGCGGCGGCGAACAACTGCCGGCGATCGCCATCACCCTGCTCTATTTCACCGCGAGCATCGGCGCGAATTACCTGCCGCGCCTGGGCATGCCGCGCGACTGGCTGGGCGCGATACACACCTGGGCGATGATCGGCTTCATCACCTGGCTGCTGCATAACACCGGCGGCGTGGCAGGACCGCTGGCGGGTCTGTTCCTGCTGCCCGTGATCACCAGCGCCCTGACCCTGGGCAAGGCCGCCACCCTGCTCGAGGTCGGCACCATCGGCGCCTGCTACCTGCTCCTGTTCCATCTCGACCGGGGCGTGAGCGCGCTCCTCGGCCCGGATTTCGCGCTGGCCGCGGCGCACGTGGTGATGTTCCTGATGGTCGGCTACGTCACCACCATGCTCTCCAACTCGGTCGAGCTCGCCAACCGCCGGCTGCAGCAACTGGCCAGCCGTGACCCGCTGACCGGCCTGTACAACCGGGAGACCCTGCGCTCCGTATCCCTGCCCTTCTATGCGGCGGCCCTGCAATGGGGCGGCCGCCCGGTTTCGGTGCTGGTCGCGGACATCGACAACCTGCAAGCGCTGAATACCGACCGGGGCCCGGAGACCGGCGATCTCGCGATCATGGCGACCGGCCGCAAGCTGGCCGAGACCATCGGCAGGAAAGGCGTGGTGGCGCGCTACGGCGACGACGAATTCGTCGCCCTGCTGCCGGACGCGGATGCCGCGCAGACCGAGGCATTGGTAGAGTCGCTGCTGGAAACCGAAACCGCCTATGGCGACGCCCGTGTCCGGACCACGCTGAGCATCGGCATCGCCGGTTTCCCGGCGCATGGCCGTACCGTGGACACCCTGCTCGCCAAGGCCGATCGCGCCATGCGCCGGGCCAAGCGGCACGGCGGCCGCGCGGTGAGGACCCCGGCACGGGGGGACGATGGCATACGGCGTCAATCCAGGGAGACATCCTAGCCGCCCGGCGGCACCGACTACGGCACGACGGACAAGACCATTTTCTCAATCGCCCCCATCAGCGCCACCGACGCCGGCCAACGCCGGACAGCGGATTCGCAGCCGGCGGCTCCGGACGATATATCCCCGGCCGAGGAGCAGGCGCTGATACGAGCCTGCCTGGCGGGGAACAGCGAGGCGTTCAGACCGCTGGTCGAGCGCTACGAGCGCATGGTCCGCGGGATGATCGCCCGGTTGGTGGACGAAGAGCACCTGATCGAGGAACTCGCCCATCGCACCTTCATCGGCGCCTTCGAGAATCTCGCGAAATACGAGGGCCGCGGCAAGTTCGCCACCTGGCTCGGCCGGATCGCGATCAACAAGACCCGCGATTACCTGCGCGCCAGGAAACGCCGCGATCGCGGCAGACTGCCCTTCGATGAATTCGACGCCCCCCACGAGGGCTACTGCCCCGAGGCCGAGGTCCAGGGGCGGCAGAACGGGCGCCTGCTCGCCCTGGCCATGCAGAGCCTCAAGGACGAAACCCGCAGATTGATCGTGCTGCGCTACCTGCACGAATGCGCCTACCGGGAGATCGCCGAACGGATCGGCTGCAGCGAGGGCGCCGCCAAGGTGCGTTGCTGGCGGGCGGTGACGCTACTCCGGCGCGAGCTCGAACGGCTCGGGGCCGAGCCGTAATGCCGCGTCCGGGCGCTGCCGTGGCATCGTCCCCCGCTTACACCCTCGCGGTGACGATGTGACAGGCACCGCCGAGGTTCAGGCCGTCGGCCGCGACATGCGGCTCGAGCGCGGTTCGCACGGCCTCCAGGGCCTTGCCCCGAGCCGCCTCGTCGATCTCCGCCAGGGCCCGTGACAACGGCCCGATCTCCTGCATGAACGCCAGCCCGCCCTCCAGGCTGTCGGCCAGGTGCAGCATCGGATCCAGGGGACGGATGTCCACCCCGTCGAAACCGGCGCCGGTCAGGATGTCGCGCACGTAGTCGGGGTCGGCGAAGGCGAACGGCCCCGGCGCCCGCGGATCCGGCGGCATCTCCGGCTCCGGCAGATACGGCCTGGCGGCGGCGTAGGGCACGGCCACCCAGGGGTTCTCGCGGAAATCCCGCCAGCAACAGAACACCAGCCGGCCCGTCGGCGACAGCGCGCGGCGCAGGTTGGCGAAGGCGGCATACGGCTCCTCGAAGAACATCACGCCGAAGCGCGAGAACACCAGGTCGTGGACGGCCTCGAAAGAGGCTGTCGCCGCATCCGCCTCGCGGAAGACCAGACCCGGCTTGCCGGCGGCGCGCTCGCGCGCCCGCGCAAGCATCGACCGGGAGACATCGATACCGGTCACATCGGCGCCGCGCCCGGCCAGCGCCAGGCTGGTCTCGCCGCAGCCACAGCCCACGTCCAGGACACGCTCGCCCGGCCGGGGCGCGGCCCGTTCCATCAACGCCTCGGTCACCGGCGCCAGCATGCGGTCCAGGTGCGCCTGGGCGGCGACCCACTTGGGTCCCGCCTGCTCGTTCCAATATTCGATCTGCTCCCGGTTGCTCTCGGTCACGGCTGCCCACTCCCCGGCGGCTCCTGGATCACGAACGACAGCATACATCGACGCGCTCACGGACACCGCCGGATCGATGCGGACCCCGGCGTCTTGCTACCCCGCCGAGGCGAGAACCGGCCCGCCGCCACCATGGCCGCGAGATTCCGATCCGCCGCGACAGCCGGCCGCGGGGACATATCGCTCAATCCTCGCCTTCGCCCGGCATCGGCGAGCCCGTCGCGCGATCACCCGCCGCGGACGGCGCCGGATTGCGAAACCACAAATCCCGCTGTGGGAACGGAATGGTCACGCCATGCTCACGAAAGGCGGCATCTATGGCGAAGTTGAGATCCGAGGCGACGCGATAGCGGCGCGCGATATCGGTGACGAACGCCTTGAGCTGGAAATCCAGGGAACTATCGCCGAAGCCCGCGAAAAACACGATCGGCAGCGGCGTGCTCCCATGCTCGTCGACCACCACTTGCGGATGCGCCTCGGCGGCCTCGAGAAGCAGCCGTTTCACCAGTTGGGTGTCGCTGCCGTATGCCACGCCCACGGATACAGTCACCCGGCCGTGGCGGTCGCGCAGCATCCAGTTGGTCACATGGTTGGCGATCAGCTCCGAGTTCGGCACCACGACCGAGATACCGTCCCAAGTCTCGATCTCGGTGGAGCGGATACGCAGGCGACGGACGAAACCCTCCGTGGAGCCCACGGAAATATAGTCGCCGGTACGGATCGGACGCTCGAACAATAAAATCAGGCCGGACACGAAATTGTTGACGATGTTCTGCAGACCGAATCCGATGCCCACCGACAACGCGCCCGCCACCAGGGCCAGGTTGGTCAAGTCGAACCCGGCATAGGAGAGCCCGGCGAGACCGGCGAGGACGAAGCCGACATAGCCGCACAGCGTGGCCACGGTCTCGCGGGTATGGGCTTCCATCGGCGTGTTCGCCAGCCAGCGACGCTCTAACCGGCCCGCGAGCCAGCGCACGCCGATCACCAAGGCGGCAAACACCAGCACGCCGGCCACGAGCCGGCCGGGCACGATTTGGACCTGACCGACATTGAAGCCGCCGCGCCCGAACGTGGACAACAACGCCAGGCTCTGCTCGGTGAGCCCCCAGACGTGCAAGATCACCAGCGGCAGTCCTGCCCACAAGACCAGGTACAGTATCGCGGCGATCCAGCCCGCCTCGTGCAACCGCTCCCCTTTCTCCACGCCGAGTTGCCTGCGCAGTCGCCGCTGCCAGGCGAATCGCCCCTCGTGCAACCCGGCGACCAGCCAGCCGATCAGACGGCTGGCCAGCAGCGCCGCCAAAACCAGGGCGCCGGATGCCGCAAGCCGCTCCCAGGGCCACGCCGACGACGACTCCGGCCGCTCGCCCACGAGCAACAGCGCCAGGACACAGGCCGCCACCGCAGCCGCAAGCAACAACAAGGAACGAATTGGCGGCCCCTTTTTCATAAGCTTCAGTCCCTGTCATACCATGCGGCTGCGTGCGCGACCAATCGCACGGCGACGCGCCGCGGTCGGGGGCTCCGGGAACCGCGTGCGGCATGATTGCCGACGGGCATCACGCCGGCAGGGTGGCAGGTACCGCGCCAAGTACCGTCGAACACGACGCCATGGGGCGGATGGGGCGGCTCGCCGCGGGACACGTCGGACAAGAAAAAACCCGTCACCGCAACACTTGCGGGACGGGTCCGGTTTTTACGAAACGTTTATCTGGTGGAGCCGGCCGGAATCGAACCGGCGACCTTAGCAGTGCGATTGCTACGCTCTCCCAACTGAGCTACGGCCCCACGGGTTGGGATGCCGCCTGCGGCGACGGCGCGTATTCTACCACCGTTCGACGTCGCCGCATCAACTGCCGGCACCATTCCGTAGCTTGCGCATGCACCATCCCGACAGCCGGATCCTGATCTTCGCCAAGGCGCCCGTGCCGGGCCGCTGCAAGACGCGCCTCGCGGCGGGACTGGGGCCGCGGCGCGCCGCGGCCGTCTATCGGCGCCTGCTGCGGGCCACGGTGGCGGAAGCCGCGCGCTCGCGGGCCGCCCCGGTCGAGTTGTGGTGCAGCCCGGATAGTCGCCACCCCTGCTTCGCCTCGCTGCGCCGGGACCATGCCGTGGTCCTGCGGCGTCAGCCGGGCGGCGACCTGGGGCGGCGGATGCACTCGGCCCTGGCGTCGGCGCTGACCCGCTCGCGCGCCGCGCTGGTGATCGGCGGCGACTGCCCGGTGCTGGCCGGAGGCCACCTGCACGCCGCCCTCGGCATGCTGGCGGAGGGCACCGATGCCGTGTTCGCGCCGGCCGAGGACGGCGGCTACGCCCTGGTCGGGCTGCGCGCCCCCGCCCCGGCCCTGTTCCGGGACGTGGCCTGGGGCGGCCCCCGCGTCATGACCCAGACCCGGCGCCGGCTGGATGCGCTGGACCTGCGGGCCGGCTACCTGGAACCGGTGTGGGACGTGGACACGCCCGCCGACTTCCGCCGTGCCCGCCGCGCCGGGCTCATTTGACGAACAGCATCGACGAGGGACAGGCGTCGAGCACCTTCTCCGCCGTGTTGCCCAGCATCATGGACTGGAACCGCCGCTGTCCGGACACGCCCAGCACCAGGAGGCCGTCGCGGTGCTTGTCGGCCTCGGCCAGGATCGCGGGCGAGGCCCGGTCGGCCCAGACCAGGTTGCGGGCGAGCTTGACGCCGTCGAAATTAAATCCCTCGAGAAAGGCGAGACGCTGATCGTGGAGGGCGCGCCGCGCGGCCTGCTCGGCCTCGTCGCGTTCCACGTCGGTGCCCCCCAGCATGCCCGCCGGCGGCGGATGCAGAACGCTCATGAGCTGCAGACGGGCGTTGAACTGCCGGCACAGGTCGGTGCTCACGCGGATACCGTCGGCCGAGCCGCGGCTGGCATCGAACGTACAGAGCACGTGCTGCAGGGCCGGCTCCGCCTCGGGCTTGCAGATCCAGACGTTCTCGCGCGCCGAGCGCGCCAGGGTGCGGGCGCTGGTACGCACATAGGCGGGGTCTTCCGCCGCGGACTCGCCGGCGCCGATCACGATGTATTCCGCCTCCATGCGGGGCGCCGCCTCCATCGCGGCGGTCGCCAGGTTGCCCTTGACCACCAGGGTCTCGCCGACGCGCGCCCGCAGACCCCGCAGGCGTTCCGCGACGTCCTCGATACGCGCGCGGGCACTCGCCTCGGCGTCACTGCCGACCCGCCAGAGCTGGTAGCGCGGGCCGGCGGTGGTCATGACGTGCACCGTCGCGGTGAGCGCCTTGCTGAGCTCGGCCACCTGGGCGGTGACCGCGGGCTCGATGGCGTCGAAGGCGGCGACGTAGAGTATGCGTTGCGTCAGCAGCATTTGGCCCACCTCCCGAGGGCCGTACGGGGATCGCGAATTAACCTGCACCGTTCGTGCCAGCCCCCGACACGCGATATGCCGTCCGTCCCCGGGCGACGGCCGCACGCCGAGACCCGTCCCGGTGCACCGTCCTGGTGCAGCCACGCACGTTCGTCGGCGGCGCATGCTCGGTGATATAACAGGCGCGGCCGTCCGGCCGACCGCATCGACCGAAGGAAACGTTCATGGAATTGCTCGCCGACCCGAACGTCTGGGTGGCCTTCGCCACCCTCACCGCCCTCGAGATCGTCCTGGGCATCGACAACATCGTGTTCATCTCGATCCTGGCCGGACGTCTGCCGGCGTCACAGCGCCAGCGGGCCCGGATGATCGGGCTGTCACTGGCCCTGGCGATGCGCGTGATCCTGCTGCTGTCGATCGCATGGATCATGGGCCTGACCCGGCCGTTGTTCGAGCTGCTGGGCAACGAGGTGTCCTGGCGCGACGTCATCCTGATCGCGGGCGGTCTGTTCCTGCTGGCGAAGAGCGTGTTCGAGATCCACGACAGCCTGGAGATCGAGCACGAGGAGGAGAAGGGCGGCAGTGTCGCCACCGCGACCATGGGCGCGGTCATCGTACAGATCGGCCTGCTGGACATGGTGTTCTCGCTCGACTCGGTGATCACGGCCGTGGGCCTGGCCGATCACGTCGAGGTCATGATCGCGGCCATCGTGGTGGCGATCGCCGTGATGATGGTCGCGGCGGGCCCGGTCGGCCGCTTCGTGGACAAGCATCCCACGGTAAAGATGCTGGCACTGTCCTTCCTCACCCTGATCGGCGTCGTCCTGATCGCCGAGGGCATGGAGTTCCATATCCCCAAGGGCTACGTTTACTTCGCGATGGGCTTCTCGCTGGTGGTGGAAATGCTCAACCTGCGCCTGCGCCGCAATCGCAACGCCCCGGTGAAGCTGCACAAGAAGATCACGGAGGGCTGAGGTGCCCCTACCCCGCGAATGGCGGTTGCGGCTGCCGGCATGGGTCCCGGAGATCGTGGCGACCCATCCCGGCCCGCACGACGACGACAGCGCCATGGCCCTGGCCGTGGCGCTGGCCGGAGAAGGCGCCGCGCGCGGTGCCGGCGGCCCGTTCGGGGCGGTGGTGCTCGACCGCGAGGGGGCACCGGTCGCGGCCGGCCCCAACCTGGTATTCGCGGACGGCGCATCCCTGGCGCATGCGGAGATGGTGGCCCTGACCCTGGCGCAGGCATCCCTGGGCACGCCGGACCTCGCCGGCGCCGGACTCACCCTGGTGAGCTCGGCCGAGCCCTGCGCCATGTGCCTGGGCGCCCTGCCCTGGTCCGGCATCGGACGGCTGGTCTGCGGCGCGCGGGACGCGGACGTACGCGCGGTGGGTTTCGACGAGGGGGCCAAACCGCCCGGCTGGGTCGAGGCCCTGAGCGCCCGCGGCATCGCGGTGACCCGCGACGTGGGCCGCGCGGCCGCCGCCCGCGTCCTGCGCGAGTATGCCGAGACGGGCGGTCAGCTTTACTAGGGCCTGTTAACCCTTCCCCCGTGGCCGCGTTGCAGTCCAAAATCGTGTCAGCCAAGGCGCGTGGCGCCGTGCCTTGGCCGGGGCCAAGGCCAAGCCACGCAACGCCGGATGGCGCGATTTTGGGCGCAACCCGTTCGCCCCGAGAGGCGGAGCGGGGCCCCGCCGCGCAGCGGTGGGGTGCGACCCTCGGCGGGGCGATATCCGCCCGTACCGGGGCGAACATCCGCCCGCCGGCGGTCGCATCCCGGCTTGCGCCGGGAACCCTGCTCCGCGCCTCGGGCGGATGGGACGGCGGCCATTTTCCCGCAATCCTGCGTTGCCGCTCGCTCGCGTATGCCCGCTACGCCACGCTCACGGCGCCTTGTCTTGCGAAAAAATGGCCGCCGGCGCGGCACACGCGGGAAGGGTTAACTGGCCCTGCAGATTGACGCAGATGCACGCAGAGTGAACTGCCAAGAAACCAAGCTGCGTCAATCGGCGTCGATCCGCGGATAAATTGAAGCCTTATTCGGACTGCGCACCGGAGGCGCCGGGCTCCAGCTCGTCGCGCAGGTATTCGAAGGCCTCGGCCACGGTGTCCACGGTCCGCACCAGGGCCCGGTCCTCGGGCGAGATCAGCCCCATCTCCACGAACAGGTCGAAATCCACCAGCCGGTTCCAGAACTCGCGGCCGTAGAGCACCACCGGCATGCGCGGCTGCTTGCCGGTCTGGATCAGGGTCAGCACCTCGAACAGCTCGTCCATGGTGCCGAACCCGCCGGGGAAGATCACCAGCCCCCGCGCGACGTTCATGAACCAGAACTTGCGCATGAAGAAGTAGTGGAATTCGAAGTTCAGGTCCGGGTGGATGTAGGCGTTGGCCTCCTGCTCGTGTGGCAGCGAGATGTTGAAGCCCATCGACAGGTCCGGATTGACGTCGGCGGCACCGCGATTGGCCGCCTCCATGATCCCCGGCCCGCCGCCGGTGACGATCAGATAGCGCTCGCCCTCGGCATGGCTGCGTGTGGTCCAGCGCGCGACGCGCGCGGCCAGCAGGCGGGCCTGCTCGTAGTAGTCCACCGACTCCGAGACCGGCTTGCGCTTGCCGGGGCGCAGACGCGCCGAGCCGAAGAAGATCAGGGCTCTCTGTACGTGATTGCGGTTCAGCCGCGTGCGCGGCTCGATGTACTCGGCGAGCATCCGCAGGGGCCGGGCTTCGGCCCCCATCATGAACTCGGGATTCTTGTAGGCCTTGGTCATGTCCGTCCCGTCCTGGCTGAACCGCGCATGGTAACGGAATCCCGCACGCCACCCGGTTACCGCCGCTTGAAAGCGGCCGACGCGCCCGCATCTAAGCGGTAGTTGCACATCTCAGGCGCGCCGGCACGGCGCGACGGACACGGGAATATCGCTATGCGGATGGACAAACTCACCAGCAAGTTCCAGCAAGGCATCCAGGAGGCCCAGAGCCTCGCGGTGGGCCGGGATCACGCCCAGATCGAGCCGGTGCACCTGATGCTCGCCCTGCTCGACCAGCAGGGCGGCACGGTGCACCACGTGCTCGACCAGGCGGGCGTGGACGTCAAGGCGGTGCGCTCCGGGCTACAGAAGGCCCTGGACGAGCTGGCGACACTGCAACAGGCCACCGGCGAGGTCGGCTTGAGCCAGGAGCTGGCGCGCCTGCTGAATCTCACGGACAAGGCCGCGCAGCAACGCGGCGACGCCTACATCTCCAGCGAGCTGTTCGCGCTGGCGGCGCTCGAGGACAAGGGCGCGCTCGGCAAGCTGCTCAAGGAGGCCGGCGCCACCAAGGACAACCTCGGCCAGGCCATCGACGCCATCCGCGGCGGCGAGAACGTCTCCGACCCCAACGCCGAGGAGCAGCGCGGGGCGCTGGACAAGTACACCATCGACCTCACCGAGCGCGCCGAGCAGGGCAAGCTGGACCCGGTGATCGGCCGCGACGACGAGATCCGGCGGGTGATCCAGGTGCTGTCGCGCCGGACCAAGAACAACCCCGCCCTGGTGGGCGACCCCGGCGTGGGCAAGACCGCCATCGTCGAGGGCCTGGCCCAGCGCATCGTCAACGGCGAAGTGCCCGAGGGTCTCAAGGACAAGCGCGTGCTGTCGCTCGACCTGGGCGCGATGCTTGCCGGCGCCAAATTCCGCGGCGACTTCGAGGAGCGCCTCAAGGGCGTGCTCAACGACCTCGCCAAGCAGGAAGGCCGCATCATCCTGTTCATCGACGAGATCCACACCCTGGTGGGCGCCGGCAAGGCCGAGGGCGCGATGGACGCCGGCAACATGCTCAAGCCGGCGCTGGCGCGCGGCGAGCTGCACTGCATCGGCGCCACCACGCTCAATGAGTACCGCCAGAACATCGAGAAGGACGCCGCCCTGGAACGGCGTTTCCAGAAGGTGCTGGTGGACGAGCCCAGCGTGGAGGACACCATCGCCATCCTGCGCGGCCTCAAGGAGCGCTACGAGGTCCACCACGGCGTGGACATCACCGACGGCGCGATCATCGCTGCCGCCAAGCTCTCGCAGCGCTATATCACCGACCGCAAGCTGCCGGACAAGGCCATCGATCTGGTCGACGAGGCGGCCTCGCGCATCCGCATCGAGATCGACTCCAAGCCGGAGTCGCTGGATGTGCTCGACCGGCGCCTGATCCAGCTCAAGATCGAGCGCGAGGCGCTGAAGAAGGAATCCGACGAGGCCTCCCGCAAGCGGCTGGAGAAGCTGGAGCAGGATATCGCCGAGGCCGAGCGCGAGTACGCCGACTTGGAAGAGGTCTGGAAGGCCGAGAAAGCGACGCTGTCCGGCGCCGCCAGCATCAAGGAGGAACTGGAGCGCGCCCGGCTGGAGCTGGAGGCGGCCCAGCGCGCGCGCGATCTGGACCGGATGTCGGAGCTGCAGTACGGCCGCATCCCGGAGCTGGAGAAGAAGCTCTCCGAGGCCCAGGCTGCCGAGAGCCAGCCCAGCGAAAACCGCCTGCTACGCAACAGCGTCGGCGAGGAGGAGATCGCCGAGATCGTGTCCAAGTGGACCGGTATCCCGGTCTCGCGGATGCTGGAGTCCGAGCGCGACAAGCTGCTGCGCATGGAGGAGGCCCTGCACGAGCGCGTGGTGGGTCAGGACGAGGCCGTGCGCGCGGTCTCCGACGCCATCCGCCGCGCCCGCTCCGGGCTGTCGGACCCCAACCGGCCGATCGGCTCGTTCCTGTTCCTGGGCCCCACCGGCGTGGGCAAGACCGAGTTGTGCAAGGCCCTGGCCACCTTCCTGTTCGACAGCGAGGAGGCCATGGTCCGGATCGACATGTCGGAGTTCATGGAGCGGCACTCGGTGGCCCGGCTGATCGGCGCCCCGCCCGGCTACGTGGGCTACGAGGAAGGCGGCTACCTGACCGAGGCGGTCCGCCGCAAACCCTACGCCGTGATCCTGATGGACGAGGTCGAGAAGGCCCATGCCGAGGTCTTCAACATCCTGCTGCAGGTGCTGGACGACGGCCGTCTGACCGACGGCCACGGCCGCACGGTCGACTTCCGGAACGCGGTGATCGTGATGACGTCCAACCTGGGCAGCCAGTTGATCCAGGAACTGGCCGGCGAGGAGAACTACCAGGAGATGCGCGAGTCCGTGATGGAAGTGGTCGGACAGCATTTCCGGCCCGAGTTCATCAACCGCATCGACGAGACGGTGGTCTTCCATCCGCTGGCCCAGGAGCAGATCCGCGCCATCGCCCGCATCCAGATGCGGCACCTGGAGGAGCGCCTCGCCGAGCGCGACATCCGTATCGAGGTCACCGACGCGGCCCTGGACAAGCTGGCGGAGGCCGGTTTCGACCCGGTCTACGGCGCCCGGCCGCTCAAGCGCGCGATCCAGACCCACATCGAGAACCCGCTGGCCAAGCGGATTTTGGAAGGCAGCTTCGCGCCGGGCGAGACGGTCAAGGTCGATCTCAACGGCGAACAGGAACTGGAATTCGCCAAGGCGGCCTGACACTGGCTGAGTAAAGCGAACCACAGAGACACAGAGTCACGAAAAAAACAATGACATGACAAGAAGTTAGTCTGCGTTTTCGCGTTGGCATTTCTTGAGTCCCGTGCCTCCGTGTCTCTGTGGCTAATTTTCTTCTTGCCGGCCTCGTGCCGGCATGAATGGACGAAGGAGGCGTTATGCGTACGGTAAAGGCACACGGTGCGGAGATTCCGGCCCTGGGCTTCGGCACCTTCGAGCTGGCGCCGGACGATGCCCACCGGATGGTCGCGCACGCCCTGAAGACGGGCTACCGGCACATCGACACCGCCCAGATCTACCGCAACGAGGACGCCGTAGGCACGGCGCTCGCCGAGTCCGACGTCGATCGCGGCGACGTGTTCCTGACCACCAAGGTCTGGGTCGACCGCTTCGGCGACGGCGATCTCCAGCGCTCCGTCGAGGAGAGCCTGAAGCGGCTGCGCACCGATCACGTGGACCTGTTGCTGCTGCACTGGCCCAACCCGGACGTGCCGCTGTCGGAGACCCTCAAGGCGCTCAATGAAGTGCGCGACGAGGGCCTGACCCGGCACATCGGCATCAGCAACTTCACGGTCGAGCTGATCGAGGAGGCGGTGTCGCTGTCCGCCGCGCCGCTGGCCACCAACCAGGTCGAGTACCACCCGTTCATCGACCAGCGACCGGTCAGCGACGCCCTGGCCCGGCACCACATGGCGCTCAGCGCCTACTGCCCGCTGGCGCGCGGCGGCGTGTTCCGGAACCCGACCCTGGACCGCATCGGCCGGCGCCACGACAAGAGCCCCGGTCAGGTGGCCCTGCGCTGGCTGCTGCAGCAGGACAACGTGGTCGCCCTGCCCCGCTCCGGCAACGAGGCTCACGCCGACGACAATCTCGCGGTGCTGGACTTCGAACTCAGCGAGGCGGAGATGCACGAGATTTTCGAGCTGCACTCGCCGGACGGCCGCCTGATCAGCCCCGAGGGCCTGGCCCCGGCCTGGGACACCGCCGCCTGACCCCGCGCGGGCTCGCGGTCGCATCGCGTATCATGCGGCCGTGACCCTGCGATCCACGCTCAAGGAACTGTACGCCGGCACCGGCCCGCGGCTGCGCAGCCTGCGCTGGCTGCTGCTGGCGTTCGACGTGGCGGTCGTGATCTTCTTCCTGGTCACGACCTTCATGGCGCCCACACCCTGGCTGCTGGTGACGGACTATGTCCTGGCCGCCATCCTGTTCCTGGACTACGCGGGCCGGTGGGTCGCCGCCGACGACCGCGTCGGCTATCCCATGAAGCCGATGCCGCTGGTGGACGCCGCGGTGCTGCTGTCACTGCTGGCACCGGCCCTGCTGGAAAACCTCGGCTTCCTGCGCGTGTTGCGCACGCTGCGGCTACTGCGCTCCTACCACGTCCTGCGCGAACTGCGGCACACGTCGCCGTTCTTCGCCCGACACGAGGAAGTGGTATTCAGCGCGCTCAACCTGATCGTGTTCGTGTTCCTGGTATCCGCCCTGGTCTACGTGCTCCAGGTCCACCACAACGAGTCGATCAACGACTACGTGGACGCCCTGTATTTCACCGTGACCACCCTCACCACCACCGGGTTCGGCGACATCACCCTGACGGGCAGCATCGGCCGCCTGCTGGCGGTGGTCATCATGATCGTGGGCGTATCCCTGTTCCTGCGCCTGATCCAGACCATCTTCCGGCCGGCCAAGATCAACTACGCCTGCCCCGACTGCGGCCTGACCCGTCACGAACCGGACGCCGTGCACTGCAAGCACTGCGGTCGTACCCTGCGCATCCCGACGCAGGGCGAATGAGGGCCGGCTGACGCGTCAGCCGGCGGCCTCGATGCGGCGCCGGGCGCGTGCCACCGCGATCTCGGCGGTGGTTCGCCCGGCCTCGGCGGCCTCGGCGAAGATGCCCTCCAGCGTGGTCTCGATCGCGGCCACGCGCCGGGCCACGCGCGCCGGATCGTAACCCCCCGGCGCCAGCTCGTCGCCGACATTGATCACGCCGCCGGCGTTGATCACGAAATCCGGGGCATAGACGATGCCGCGCTCCCGCAGGCGCGCCGCGTCGGCCTCCGTGGCGAGCTGGTTGTTGGCCCCGCCGGCCACGACCCGGCAGCGCAGCGCCGGGATGCTGTCGGCGTCGAGCACCGCGCCCACGGCACAGGGCGCGATCACCTCGACATCCTGAAACAGGATCTCCGCCGGGGACACGATCCCGGCACCGGCCTCGCGTGCCGCCGCAACCCCGCTCTCGTCGGTGTCCGCGGCCACCACGTCGGCCCCGACGGCGACCAGGTGCCGGATCAGGCCGAGACCGACCTTGCCGCAGCCCTGGACCGCGACCCGCACGCCGGCGAAACCGTCATCCAGCCCGGCCGCCCGCAGCGCCGCGCGCATGCCCGCGAACACCCCGTCGGCGGTATGCGGCGAGGGATCGCCGGAGCCGCCGGCATCGCGCGCGCGGCCCACGGCATGGGGCGTGACCTCGTTGAGCACCGCGATATCGGGCTCGGTCATGCCCATGTCCTCCGTCGCGACATAACGCCCGGCGAACCCGGCCACGATCCGCCCCATCGCCAGGAACGCGGCCCGGCGATCCGCCGGCAGCGGCGCCAGAAGCACCGCCTTGGCACCGCCGAAGTCCAGACCGGCGCAGGCGTTCTTGTAGCTCATCGCCTGCGACAACCGCAGCACGTCGGTCATCGCCTGATTCTCGTCGCCGTACTCGCGGATACGGATACCGCCCAGCCCCGGCCCGAGGCGGGTGTCGTGGATCGCGACGATAGCCCGCAGGCCGGTGTTCCGGTCGCGGCAGAACGCCACCTCCTCGTGGTCGCCCGTCGCCATCCGTTCGAGAATCTCCAAGGCCGCTACTCCGCCTGCATGAATGCTCCGATTCTGCCCAGGCCCGCGGCGGCTTGTCGACTGGCACGGAGCCCGGACAGGCTGGTACTGACTATTTTATTAGGATACCTTTGGAGGCGCGACACCGGCCGCGCAGACGGCCGGGTGCGGGAGACCGTGGCGCCGCACATCGCCACCGGCCTAGAACGAATACAAAGGGAGATCGACAATGAAGGTGCGTATCCACCGCTGGCTCGTACCGGCGACGCTGGCCCTTGCCGCGTCGTCGGCGTCCGCCTCGTTCATCGTGGCGCCCCACACCGCCGGGCGCGACGGCGACCTCTCCGGCAACACGGTCGCCTCGCCCGACGACGCCGGCAGCGCCCAGTACATCAACCCGGCGGGCGTGGTCGGCGAGACCGCCGAGCAGACGATGCTGGCCGTGGCGCCCATGAATTTCACGGCGCACTACGACAACGGCAACGGCTACGACCACACCAGCAGCGAGACTCCGGTACTGCTGAATTTCTGGCACGGCCTGGGCGAATGGAACGGCTGGCGGATGGGCTTCAGCACCTATGGCTCGGTGGGCACCGCCTTCGATTTCGCGGCGGACCCGGGCAACGGCGTGCCCAGCCGCTTCGTCGGCAAGCTCACCGTGATCAACCTGGGATTCAACATCGGCCGGCAATTGACCGAGAACCTGCGGGTCGGGATGCAAATCACGCCCCGCTACGGGCAGCAGACCTTCAAGGCGCCCACGCCGGGCGGCGAAGCCGAGTTCGACATCGACGGCTTCGGCATCGTCGGCTCGCTGGGCCTGGTCTACGACCTGTCGGACCGCTGGGCCCTCGGCTTGGCCTATCGCACCCCCGGCCTGGTCGACATGGACGGCGACGGCTCGGTGGGGGGCAACGACCAGGGCGTCGAGCACGAATTGCACACGCCCCAGAGCGTCACGGCCGGCGCCAGCTTCCAGTGGACGCCCAAGACCACGCTCCTGGCCCAGGTGAAATGGACCGATTACGGGCAGTTCGAGGACGGCGACATCAAATGGGACGAGACCACGGCCCTCGACCAGCCCTTCATCAGCGACACCCGCAACCGCATCCGCTGGGGCATGGGCCTGGAACACGAGGTGATCGAGGATTCCTTCCTGCGCGTCGGCTTCAGCTACGAATCCTGGATGATCGAACCCGAGGCGGTCCGGCCGTATCTGTTCGACAACCGGGATTTCATGCTGATGGCCGGCTACGAGGTCCGCTACGAGACCCTGAGTGTCGGCTTCATCGGCGGCTACGCCACCACCACGGACCGGGAGGTTTCGGCGTCGCGGAATCCGGCCGCGCCGGGCACCTACAGCACCGAGAACGACGTCATGGCGGGCTTCCGGATCACCTGGCACCACTGACGCGGCCCCGGCGCGTCCCGTCCCCGCGGGACGCGCCGTCCGCCTCGCCCGCCCGCGTCAGCGCGTAGCGGGTACACAACGGCCCGAGCATCTCGAAGATCACGGTGGCCGCGATCACCAGCGACAACAGGGTTTCGGCCAGTTCCGGCCGCCGCTCGGCGGCCAGTAGCGCCACGCCCAGGGCGACACCCGCCTGCGGCAGCAACGCCAGCCCCGACCAGCGGCGCACGGCGATATCGGCGCCGGCCATCCGGCCGCCGAGCCAGCCGCCCAGTATCCGGCCCGCGACGCGGAACGCGACATAGCCCGCGCCGAGCCAACCGACCGCGACCAGCGGCTCCGGATTGAGCGAGGCCCCGGCCAACACGAAGAACACGACCAGGAACGGCCGTTCGATGCCCTCGATGGCGTGGAACGGGCGGCGCCGGTGTCGATGCGCCAGGTTGGCGGTGGTCGCGCCCAGCACCATGGCCGCCAGGATGAAGGACACGTGCAGCCACAGGGCGAGACCGCCGCACAGCAGGACCACGCCCAAAGCCTCCAGCACCGTCGGCTCACCCGGCGCGAGCCGATGGGTCAGGTAGGCGGCGGGCACACCCAGGGCCATCCCCAGAAACAGTGCGCCGCCGATCTCGCGGGCGCCGTCAAGCAGCGCCGGCGCCAGGGCGCCGCCGCCGTCGATCACCGCCGTGGCCGCCAGCGCCAGGCTGAATACCAGCAGCCCCCAGGCATCGTCCACGGCCACCACGCCGAGCAGCGTGTCGGTGAACGGACCACCGGCACGCGACTCCTGGACCACGTCGTAGGTCGCCGCGGGATCGGTGGCCGCCGCCACCGTGCCGAGCAGCAACGCGAGCGAAAGCGGTGCCCCGATCAACCAAAGACCGCCCGCGACCACGGCGACGGTGACAACCACCGTCGCCACGGACACCCAGAGCACGTCGCGGCCGTGCCGGCGCAACTGCGGCAACGTGAACCGTTCCCCCAGGAGGAACCCGATCATGACCAGCGCCAGGTCCGTGACCAGGCCGAACCAATAATCGGTATCGACCGGGAACAGGTCGAGCGCGTGCGGCCCCACCGCGAAGCCGAACACCAGCAGCAGTGTCACGCGGGGCAGGCGCGTACGGCGGCCGATCGCCTCCACCGCCAGTCCCGCCAGCAGAACCGAGCCGAGCGTGATCATGAGCGTGGTCGTGTTCACCGGTCTGCTTCCGTCATGCCGGGGGTCTCCTCCCACCTGGGGGCCGATAGGACAGCGTAGAGCCATCGCGCGATCGCGTCAGCAGCCGCTATGCTGGTACCGGACCCAGCCGTAGCGAGCGCGGCGAGCGATGATACCCCGACACCATACCGGCCCGCGGCGGCGGACGGCGCTAGCCGCCGTCTGCCTGCTGGCCGCCGCGAGCGCCGCCGCCGTCGACCGGATCGATCTCGATCTCGGGCGTGTCGCGGGCGACGCCTGGCATGCCGAGGATCTGTCGCTGTCGTTGCGTCTCGGCCAGGGAGGCCGACCGGCCGGCACGCTGCGAGTCGCCCGGCTGACCCTGGACGGGCCGCTGGGCACGGTCACCGACCTGCGCCTGGACTGCCCCCGCCTGCGGCTCACACGCCATGACCTGTCCTGCCCGGACGGCCGCCTGACGTTCCGGCACCCCGCGCTGACAGCGGACCGCGTGCCCGCCGCGTTCCGCTACGAGCGTGCGGACGGCGCCCTGCACCTGGAAGCGGACGGCCTGACGGCCGGGTTCAGCAGCGCCGACGGCCGTCAGGCGGCGCAGGCCCTGCGCTTCGCGATCATCCTGGACCTGATCCCGGAGGACCGGGACCTGCGCTTCGATCTGACCCTCGATATCCAGGCCGGCCAGGCCTATTCGGACCCGGTATTCGTGGATTTCGGCGCCCACCCCGCCCGCTTGCACGCCCGCGGCCGGCTGACGTCCGACGCCCTGCGGGTGACGGCCTTCCGCTTCGAGCAGCCCGGTGTCGCGGTCGCCTCGGGCGGGTTGCGGCTCGCGCGCGAGGACTGGACACCCGCATCGGTCGACCTGCGCGAGCTGCGGGCGCAACTGCCGGCGGCCTACGACTATTACCTGCAACCCTTCCTGATCGGGACCCCGCTGGACTCCCTGCGCACCGCCGGCCGCATCGAGGGACGGCTGTCGCTGGACGCGGACGGACCGGCGGCGATCGCGCTCACCGGCCGAAACCTGACGCTGGCGGATACGCGGGAGCGCTTCCGCCTGGCGGATGCCGATCTCGCCCTCGACTGGACGCGCGACGGCGAACCGGCCGCGGCGAGCGTTTCCCGACTGTCATGGGACTCGGCGGCCCTGGGGCGGATCGACATCGGCGCCTCCTCCCTGGCACTGCGGGCCGGCGGCGACGCGCTCCGGTTGACCGAGCCCGCCCGTTTCCCGCTACTCGGGGGCGCCCTGGAACTGTCGGCGCTGTCGGGGACCGGGCTCGCGGGCCCGCGGCCGGAGCTCCGGCTCGACGCCCGGCTCACCCCCATCGATCTGGAGCGGCTGGGCCGGGCGCTGGACTGGCCCGCGTTCGGCGGCACACTGTCCGGCCGCATCCCGGAACTGACCTATGATGACGGCGTGGTGCGTCTCGCCGGCGGCCTGACGGCGGAGGTCTTCGACGGCACGGTGTCGGTACGCAGCCTGCGCCTGGAGGACCCGCTGGGCCTGCGGCCGCGGGCCGAGCTGGACGCCGAGGCGCGCGGCCTGGACCTGGCCGCGGTCACCCACGCCTTCGATTTCGGCCGCATCGAGGGCCGGCTGGACGCCGACGTGACCGGACTACGGCTGATCGGCTGGCAACCGGTGGCGTTCGACGCCTGGCTGCGCACCCCGCGCGACGACGATTCGCGGCACCGGATCAGCCAGCGCGCCATCGACAATCTCGCCAGCCTCGGCGGCGGGGCCGGCGCGGGCGTGCTCTCGCGCGGCTTCTTCAAACTGTTCGAGTCCTTCGCCTACGACCGCATCGGTCTCGGCTGCCGCCTGGCGCGCGGCGTCTGCCACATGCGCGGTCTGGCGACCGCCGAGGAAGGCGGCTACTACATAGTCCGTGGGCGCTGGCTGCCGCGCATCGATGTGATCGGCCACAACCGCGAGGTGAGCTGGCCGGTGCTGATCCGGCAGTTGCAGAGCGTGACCGCATCCCAGGGCCCGGTCATACGCTGATCCGCCGTCCGGGCACCGGCGATATCGCCGCCCGCGAACCGTTCAGGCATCGTTCACGGGCCGTGCCTATAATCGGGCCTGTGTCAGCGTGAAAGCGAGGAGCCACCATGCGACAGCATCATAAGCTCGGGGCCGGCCTGGCCGCGCTCGCCCTGTTGGCGGGCTGCGTCACCATCAACGTCTACTTCCCCGCGGTCGCCGCCGAGCGCGCCGCCGACCGGATCATCGACGATGTCTGGGGCCCGCAGGCGCGGGACGGATCGGAATCCGGCGGCAACGACCGGTCCGACGACAACGGCGAACGCGGCGCCCTCGAGCCGGCGCTGCGGCTGGCGATGGGCCTGCTCGACCTCGTGGTGCCGCCCGCGCGGGCCGCGGACGAACCGGATATCGATATCTCCTCGCCCGCCATCCGCGACATCGTGGCATCGATGGAACAGCGGCATACGGCGCTGCGGCCCTATTACGAGTCGGGCGCCGTCGGCCTCGACCGAGACGCCACCGTGGAGATTCGCGACCTGGGCGCCGTGCCCCTGCCGGAGCGTACCCGCCTGCGCAAGCTGGTAAGCGAGGAGAACGCCGACCGCAACGCCCTCTACCGGGAGATCGCGGTCGCCAACGGCCACCCCGAGTGGGAAGACCGGATCCGCGCCACCTTCGCCGAACGCTGGATCGACAAGGCCCGGAGCGGCTGGTACTACCGCGGCGACGGCGGCGACTGGGTCCGCAAGTGAGGCGCCCGTGACATCCCGGCAAACGCCCGCGGGGCCTGTGCTATCGTTGCCGGCCTTTCGGACAGGGTGAGCAGGACAAGGTGATCGAACAGCGGCAAATCGGCGAGTACCGGCTACGCGCGGCATTCGACGAGGGCGGCCGCGGGCTGCCGCTCGTGCTGTGCAACGGCTGGGGCAGCAACCTGGAGGTGTTCGATCCGCTGGTCGAGGCACTCGCCGACCGACCGGTATTGCGCTTCGACGTCCCCGGCATCGGCGGCTCGGAACGGCCCGCCCTGCCCCTGCGCCTGCCGGCCCTCGCGTCGCTGGTGGAGGCGTTGCTGCGATCCTACGGGATCGAACGCGCGGACGTGTTCGGCTATTCCTGGGGCGGCACGCTGGCGCAGGAACTGGCGCGGCGCAATCCGGACCGGGTGCGCCGGCTGGTGCTGGCGGCGACGTCCACGGGGCACCTGATGGTACCGGCACCGCCGCGGATCCTGCCGGCGTTCGCCGACAGCCGCTGGTTGACCAACTGGCGCCGGCCGCGGCGTTTCTTCGAGCGGGAGTTCGCCTGCCGCGTGGGACCCCGCCTGTTCGGCGGCGAACGCCTGCGGCGCAATCCCATGGCGATCCTGCCGGTGCTGCGCAAGCTGGAACGACCCTCGACGCGGGCCATGGCCTGGCAGGTCGCGGGGGCATTCGGCTGGACCAGCCTGCACTGGCTGCACCGATTGAACCAGCCGACGCTGATCCTCGCGGGCGACGACGACCGCGTGATCAACCCGATCAACCCGATGCTGCTGGCCTGGCGCATCCCGGACGCGCGTCTGCGCTGGGTGCGCGGCGGCCACCTGTTCCCGGTGCTGGACGCGGTCGAGCGGACCGCCGAGCACATGCGGACGTTCCTCGACGAGAAGGACAAGGTGGTGCCCTTCGGGGGACGCAAATGGCGGGCGACCGGCTGACCGGGCCGCCCCTCCCCGACGAAGGGGAGGGGCCGGACGCCCGGTTCCTACTGTACCCGCTCGATCACCGTCGCGATGCCCTGCCCCATGCCGATGCACATGGTGGCCAGGCCCAACTCGGCGTCCTTGTCCTCCAGGACATGGGCCAGGGCCCCGGTGATGCGGGCGCCCGAGGTGCCCAGCGGGTGTCCCAGCGCGATCGCACCGCCGCGGATGTTGATCACGTCCTGGCGGTCGCTCAGCTTCAGTTCCTTGAGCACCGCCAGGGACTGCGCGGCGAAGGCCTCGTTGAGCTCGATGTAGTCGATGTCGTCCAGCGTGACGCCGGCGCGCTCCAGGGCCTTCTTGGTGGCGGGAACCGGGCCGCGCCCCATGATCGAGGGATCGCAGCCGGCCACGGCCATGCCGCGGATGCGGGCCATGGGCGTCAGGCCCAGGGCCTTGGCCTTGTCCGCCGACATCACCAACACCGCGGCGGCGCCGTCGGAGATCGCCGAGGAGTTGCCCGCGGTCACCGTGCCGCCCTTGGGGTTGAAGGCCGGCCGCAGCGAGGCCAGGGCATCCAGGCTGGCGTCGGCCCGCACCACCTCGTCGTAGTCGCAGACCTGGACGAATCCGTTCTCGTCGTGGCCCTCGACCGGTACGATCTCGTCGGCGAACTCGCCCTCGACGTTGGCGCGGTGGGCGCGCTGGTGCGACTGCAGGGCGAAGGCGTCCTGGTCCTCCCGCGAGATGCCGTGCATGGTGCCCAGCATCTCGGCGGTCAGGCCCATCATGCCCGAGGCCTTGGCGGCATAGCGCGACAGCGCCGGATTGATATCGATGCCGTGGGTCATGGGCACGTGGCCCATGTGCTCCACGCCGCCGCAGATGAAGATACCGTCGATGCCGCTGTTGATGGCGCCGGCGGCGTGATGGATCGACTGCATGGACGAGCCGCACAGCCGGTTGATGGTCTGGCCGGCGACCTCGTGCGGCAGTCCGGCCAGCAGCGCGGCGTTGCGCGCGATGTTGAAGCCCTGCTCCAGGGTCTGCTGCACGCAGCCCCAGATCACGTCCTCGATCTCCTTGGGCTGCACCGCCTCGTTGCGCGCGAGCAGCGCCCGGATCAGGGCCGCCGACAGGTTCTCGGCGCGCACGTTGCGGAACATGCCGCCCTTGGAGCGGCCCATCGCGGTCCGTACCGCGTCTACGATCACGACATCCGTCATGGCTTTACTCCGTAAAGCAGTTTCGCGTTTCGGGTTCCAGGTTTCGGGAGCGGCTCAGCCGGTCCCTCACTCGAAACCCGAAACTGGAAACCTGAAACTTAATAATAGGTCTCGCCCTTGTTCGCCATCTCGCGCATACGCTCGGTGGGCTCGTAGAGCTTGCCGAGGCGGGCGTACTTGTCGGCGGCCTCGACCACGTGCGCCAGGCCGAGACGGTCGGCGTACTTGAGGGCGCCGCCGCGGAACGGCGGGAAGCCGACGCCCAGGATCAGGCCCATGTCGACCTCGTTGGCGGTGTCGGCGATGCCCTCCTCCAGGCAGCGGGCGGCCTCGATCACCATCGGCAGCATCATGCGCTCGACGATCTCGTCCTCGGCGATATCCTTCTGCCCGTCGGGCTGCGCCTGGGCGACCAGCTCGTACGCGGTCTCGTCCACGAGCTTCTTGGGCTTGCCCTTCTTGTCCTTCTCGTACTTGTAGTAGCCGGAGCCGGTCTTCTGGCCGTAGCGGCCGTTCTCGACCATGACGTCCAGCGACGACTTGCCCTCGGGCGCCATGCGGTCCGGATAACCCTCGGCCAGGACCTCGCCCACGTGGTGGGAGGTGTCCATGCCCACCACGTCGGACAGGTAGGCCGGCCCCATCGGCCAGCCGAACTTCTCCATGACCTTGTCGATCTTGGCGAAATCGGCGCCGTCCGAGACCAAGGCCTGGAAGCCGAAGAAGTACGGGAACAGGATCCGGTTGACCAGGAACCCCGGGCAGTTGTTGACCACGATCGGCGTCTTGCCGAGCTTGCTGGCGTAGGCGACGATGGTGGCGATGGCCTCCTCGGAGGTCTTTTCGCCCTTGATCACCTCCACCAGCGGCATGCGGTGCACCGGATTGAAGAAGTGCATGCCCAGGAAGTTCTCGGGCCGCTTCACGGCCCCCGCCAGCTCGTCGATGGAGATGCTGGAGGTGTTGGAGGCGATCACCGTGCCCTCGTGGACCGCGTCCTCGGTCTCGGCGAGCACGTTCTTCTTGACCTTCGGGTTCTCGACCACGGCCTCGACCACGGCGTCCACCCCGGCGAAATCGCCATAGGACAGGGTCGGCCGGATGCGGCCCATCGCCTCGGCCATGCCGCGGGCGTTCAGCTTGCCGCGCTCGACCTGCTTGCCGAACAGCTTGGCGGCCTCGTCGACGCCCGCGTCCAGCGCCTCTTCATTGATGTCCTTCATGAAGATCGGCACGCCCTTGGAGGCGGACTGATAGGCGATACCGCCGCCCATGATGCCCGCGCCGAGCACCGCCGCCTGGTTCACCTCGCGGGCGACCTTGCCGTAGCGCTTGTTCTTCTTCTTGATGAGCTGGTCGTTGAGGAACAGACCGATGAGGGCATCCGCCTCCGGCGTCTTGGCCAGCTTGATGAAGCCCTCGTGCTCCTCCTTGAGGGCGGCGTCGCGGTCCTTGGCGGCGGCCGCCTGGATGCGCTTGACCGCCTCCACCGGGGCCGGGTACTGACCCTTGGACTGCTGGGCCACGTAGCCCTTGGCGGTCTCGAAGACCATCATCGCCTCGACCTGGTTCAGCGCCAGCGGCGCCTTCTTCTGCTCGCGGCGGGACTGCCAGTCGAACTTGCCGGCGATCGCCTTGTCCAGCAGGTCGCGGGCGGCCTCGGCCAGTTTGTCTGGGGCGACGACGGCGTCCACGGCACCGTTCTTGAAGGCGGCGGCGGGCTTCTGCTGGCCGCCGCCGGCGATCCACTCGATCGCATTGTCGGCACCGATCAGGCGCGGCAGGCGCACGGTGCCGCCGAAGCCGGGATAGATGCCGAGCTTGACCTCGGGCAGGCCGATCTGGGCCTTCTCCGACATCACGCGATAATCCGTGGCCAGGCACATCTCCAGGCCGCCGCCCAGCGCAATGCCGTTGATCGCTGTGACGCTGGGTACCGGCAGGTCCTCGATAGCGTTGAACACCGCGTTGGCGTCGGCCAGCCACTGCCGGATCTCGTCGTCGGGCGCCTCGAACTGCTCGCCGAATTCGGTGATGTCGGCTCCGACGATGAATACGTCCTTGCCGCTGGTCACCAGCAGGCCCTTCAGGCCGTCCGCCTTGGACAATGCCTCGGCGGCCGCCCCCAGTTCCTCCACG
Source organism: Salinisphaera sp. PC39 (assembly GCF_040361335.1). Taxonomy (NCBI): domain Bacteria; kingdom Pseudomonadati; phylum Pseudomonadota; class Gammaproteobacteria; order Salinisphaerales; family Salinisphaeraceae; genus Salinisphaera; species Salinisphaera sp. PC39. Next base: position 46,264 of record NZ_APNM01000013.1, read on the forward strand.
GTGGCGCGGTCGAACTTGTTGACCGAATCGTCGCCGGCATCGAACTTCAGCTCGGCGATTCCCTCGGCGTCGAGGTCGACCGAGAGCTTACGTCCCTCATAGAGCATGTATTGCATCTCCCGCTTGTTTGGTCCCGCGTACCTGGCCCTACGGATTTCGAGGGGGCCGCCGATAACGCAACGGATCGGGGTTCGAGTGGAAACGACCGTACTCTAGCGTATTGCCGCGGCGCAAACAACGCGGCAACGTCGTTCCCCGCGGGCTCCGCATGGTCCGAAAGCAAGGAGACATCGGCATGTGTCTGCAGCGGCAGAGGCGGCGACAGGGAGAAACCGGAGACACCGGGAGAGGCCACCCGCCAGGGGCCGGGGGGGCGGTCGCGACCCGGACGGGCCGCTGACGATGGCGGCCCATCCCGAGAGCCCCGCGCCGGCCGACGCCGGCGCCCTGACCGTCCTGCTGATCGAGCATCGCGGCGCCGACGCGCGCCTGGTCCGGTCGGCGCTAGAGAACTACCCCGAGCAACCCTTCCACGTCGTCGTCGAGCGGAGCCTGACCGCCGCCCTCGACCACCTGGCGGCATCGACGCCGGACGCGATCGTCCTGGACGCGGACCTGCCCGGCGGCGGCGTCGAGGCCATCGAGGCGATACGGACCGCGGCCCCGGCCCTGCCGTTGATCGTGCTGTCCGCAGAGGGCGACGACCGAGCCGGCGTACGGGCGATGGACGCCGGGGCCCAGGACTACTTCATCAAGGGCGAACTGAAGCATGCCACCACGCTCGGCCGCGTGATCCTGCAGGCACTGGCGCGGCAACGCCTGCGCCTGGAGCTGGCCGAGCGGTTGGACAAGATCGAGGACTCGCATATCCGGCTGCGCAACATCGTCGACCTGAACCTGGATGCGATCCTGGTGGTCGGTCGCGGCGGCCGGGTCCTGTTCGCCAACCGCCAGGCGGAAGCGTTTCTCGAGGGGTCGGGCGCCGGCACGCTCACGCAATACCTCGCGCAACCGCGCCACGACGCCGACGGTGCCGTGCTGACCCTGACGGATGCCGGCGAGCGCCCGCGCACAGTGCATCTGCGGATGTATCCGACCGGTTGGGACGACGAGGAAGCCTACCTCGTACTGCTGCGGGAGCCGATCGGCACCGAGACCGCCGACGCGCCGCGCCCCGCGGTGCGGCCGGACCTGGACGCCGTCACCGGCGTGTTCAACCGGGCGGCCTTCTGTCGTCAGGGCCACGGCATCCTCCGCAGCGTCGGCCGCAAACACACGTCCGCGGCCATGATCTGCCTCAATCTGGAACGCTTCCGCCGCGTGAACCAGGCCCTGGGCTATGGCGCCGGCGACGCCCTGCTGCGGCGGGTAGCCGAACGCCTGCGCCGGGAGTTGCGCGCCGGCGACCTCATCGGCTGCTTCGGCCGCGACGAGTTCCTGATCCTGCTCACCTCGCTGCGGCGCCCGCAGGATGCCGCGTTCGTGGCCGACAAGCTGCTGGAGGTCGTGGCCCTGCCCATCGAACACCGGCACGGCGAGCTGCGGATCAAGGCCCGCGCGGGTGTCAGCCTGTTCCCCCGCGACGGCCGCGACATCTCCGACCTGATCGGCAATGCCCAGATCGCCGCCGAGCGGGCCAAGCATCGGCAGCCGGAACGGATCGCGTTCTATACCTCGGACCTGGCCTCGCAGAACGCCCGCCGGTTCCGCCTGGAGCAGGATCTGCAGAAGGCCCTGGGCAAGGACCAGTTCTCCCTGGTCTACCAGCCGATCGTGGATGTCCGCAGCGACCGGCCGATCGCCGCGGAAGCCCTGCTGCGCTGGCGGCCGGAACCCGGCAACGTGGTCACCGCCGGGGAATTCGTGCCGATCCTGGAGGAGATCGGGCTCATCGACGAGGTCGGCGAATGGGTGATCCGCAACGCCTGCGTCGATGCCCGCATCCTGCAGGAAGCCGGCCACCCCCTGCCGGTATCGGTGAACCTGTCGCCGCTGCAATTCGCGAGCGAGAGCCTTCCCGACCGCATCCGCGACGCGCTCGCCGACAGCGGGCTGCCGCCGCAGCACCTGTGGCTCGAAGTGACCGAATCGGCCCTGATGCAACCGCTCCAGATGAGCATCGAGACGCTGGACAACCTGCGCAAGATGGGCATCTCGGTATGCATCGACGACTTCGGCACCGGGTTCTCCTCGCTGTCGTACCTGAAGCGCTTCCCGATCGACACGCTCAAGATCGATCAAAGCTTCGTGCACGATCTGGTCAGCGGCCCCAAGGACGCGGCCATCACCCGCAACACGATCCAGCTCGCCCACGCCCTGGGCCTGAACGTGGTGGCGGAAGGCGTGGAAACGCCGGGGCAGCTCGAACGGCTCCGGGAGTACCACTGCGACTTCTACCAGGGATACCTGTTCAGCACCCCGTTGCCCGCACGCGAGCTGCGGGAACTGGTCGGCCGCCGCAAGCGGGCACAAAAGGCGCTTTGACAGCCCCCGGGGGCCCGCCTACACTGCCGGCAACGAGCTACCCCACCCTGCCGGGAGGCATGTCATGGCCAAGAAGCAGAACCGGATCGCGGAATTGCGCAAGGAAGTGGACCAGCTCCGCAAGAGCTACACTGGCGCCATGAGCTCCGCCAACAAGGCGGTTTACAAGGGCATCGAGCGGCTGGCCGAGCACGAGCTCGCGGCCATCAAGAAGCATTACGAGGAAGCCCTCAAGAACCTGAAGAAGCTCCGCAAGGGCGGGGATCCGCGCGATATCGCCACGGCGCAGCTCAAGCTGCTGCAGGACACCATCGACCGGATCATGCAGAACGCCCGCGAAAGCATGAGCATCCTGGACGATACCCGGAAGCAGATTTCCACGGACATCCGCAAGGAACTGCAGAAGGCGGAGAAGAAGACGGGCACCTCGACCGGTGCCGGCAAGACGGCGAAGTCGTCCTCGGCCAAGTCCACCGCCAAGTCCGGCAGCGGCGGCACCCGCAAGAAGACCACGGCCCGCAAAACGACGACCAAGAGCGGCTCGAGCGCCGGCCGGGCCAAGAAATCGACCACGTCCGGCGGAACCGCCAAGAAGGCTTCGACGGCCAAGTCGAAGAGCGCGTCGACCGGCCGCAAGACCACCGCGCGCAAGAGCACGTCGACACGCCGCAAGTCGACGACCGCCAAGACCGCCGCGGGCACGAGCGGCGGTACCTCCGGCGGAAGCGGCGGCACCACGACCTGAGCCGCTCCCGACTCCGATCCCGGGCCGCCCGACGGGCGGCCTTTTTGATCCATGATCCCGCCCCGCGAATAACCAGTGCTCGACCTCGACTACGGCACCGCCCTGCTCCGGCTACTGGGCGAACCGACCCGGCTCCGCATGCTCCTGCTGCTGGAGGCCGAGGCGCTTACCGTGGCCGAGCTGACCGCGATCACCGGCCTGGCACAGAGCCGCATCTCCTCGCATCTCGGGCGGCTGAGGCAGGCCGGCCTGGTCAACGACGAACGCGTCGGCAGCGCCACCTTCTATCGCGCCGACCCGGCCCGTTTCCCGCCGCACACCCGGCAGCTATGGGGCACGCTGCTCGACAATCTTGACGACGCCCAGGTCGCGCGCGACGCCGAGCGTGCCGCCGAGATCGTGCGTCAACGCGGCGCCCGGCGTTCCTGGGTGGAGTCGGTGGCCGGCCGCATGGAGCGGCAATACTCGCCGGGCCGGACCTGGGAAGCCACGGCCCGCACCCTGTTCGGGTTGCTCAAGCTGGGCGACGTGCTCGATCTGGCCTCCGGCGACGGCGTGCTCGCCGAGCTGCTGGCCGGCCGCGCCCGGTCGGTCGCCTGCCTGGACATCAATCCGACGGTGATCGGCGCCGGCCGCCAGCGCCTGGCGGACCGCGAGAACGTGCACTTCCATCTGGGCGACATGCACGCCCTGCCCTACGCCGGCGGTTCGTTCGACCAAGTCTTCATCATGCACGCCCTGAGCTACACCGGCCACGCCGACAAGGTGATCGCGGAAGCCGCGCGCGTGCTGCGCCCCGGCGGCGCCCTGGCACTGGCGACCCTGCGCCGGCACCGGCACCGGGCGACCGTGAACGCCTTCGACCACGTCAACCTGGGCTTCGAGCCGGACCAGCTACGGACATGGTCGGAGGCGGCGGGCCTGGACGTGGATATCTGCGAGATCGTCTGCAAGGAGAATCGACCGCCCTATTTCGAGGTGGTCAGCGTGATCGCGGACAAGCCGGCATGAAGCTGATCCGGCGCAACGCCAAGTACATCGCGGCGCTCGTCTGGCTCGGCCTGCTCGCGGCACTGTTCGCCTGGGCCCGTTTCGAGGGCCTGGATTCCATCGAGATCCTGGCGCTGATCTATCACACCATCGCCCAGCATCCCCTGGCGCCGCTGGTCTACATCGTGATCTACGGCCTGCGCCCCCTGACATTCTTCCCGGCGATGCTGCTGACCATCTCAGCGGGCGGCCTGTTCGGCTTCGGCATGGGCGTGGCCTGCACCATCGCGGGCGAGAACCTGTCGGCGGCCACCGCCTACTGGATCGCCCGGTTCTTCGGCACCCCCGATCAGGAGGACGAGGACCCGTCGCGCCAGATCGCGGCCTCCCGGCGCATGCTCCAGGAGCAGGCCTTTCCGACGGTGGTGGTACTGCGGGCGGCCTATCTGCCCTTCGACGTGGTGAACTACGCCTGCGGCCTGCTACGGGTGCCCTGGTGGCCGTACTTCTTCGGCACCTTCATCGGTATCCTGCCGCCGATGATCACCTTCGTCAGCTTCGGCGCCACGGTGGACTTCGAATCCTTCCTGGCCAATACCGAGACCTTCGACGCCGCCAGCCTGATCAACCAGGACCAGCTCGTGATCTCCGCCGGCCTGCTGGCCCTGAGCGCGGTGATCGCCTGGTACGCCCACCGGCGGCACCGGCGGGTTGCCGGAAGAATGAATTGACTAACAACCAACCACAGAGACACAGAGGACACAGCGTCAAAAACAATTGACGAGAGCTAAACCTGATCGAGGGTGCGAAAAATTCGAGAACAAGAGGTAACGGCGCCTCGCCCCTCCGGATCTTTCTTCATATTCGGTAATTATTCTCTGTGTCCTCTGTGCCTCTGTGGTTAGTCATAAACAGACAATCAATCAAAGGGGACGGCGGCCGGTGAAGGCCTGGGACAGGGTGCCGGCGTCGACGTATTCGAGCTCGCCGCCCACCGGCACGCCGTGGGCGATGCGGGAGACGGCCACGCCGCGGTCGCGGGCCAGGTCGCCGACGTATTGGCCGGTGGCCTCGCCCTCGACGGTCGCGCTGGTCGCCAGGATGAGTTCACCGATCTCGCCGGCATCCAGCCGGTCGCGCAGGATATCCAGGCCGAGTTCCTCGGGACCGATACCGTCGATGGGCGAGAGATGCCCCATGAGCACAAAATAGCCGCCGCGGAAATCGGTGTGCTGCTCGATGGCCATCACGTCCGCCGGGCTCTCGACCACGCAGACGGTCCGGCCGTCGCGCCGCTCGGAACGGCAGATCTCGCACAGTTCCGTTTCCGCGAACATCCGGCATTGCCGGCAATGGCCGATGCGCTCCAAGGCCGTCGTGATCGAATCGGCCAGGTGACGGCCGCCCTCGCGCTCGCGCAGCAACAGGTGGAAGGCCATGCGCTGGGCACTCTTGGCGCCCACGCCCGGCAGACAGCGCAGGGCGTCGATCAGGCGGTTGAGCGACGGGGCGAACGCCATCGCGCCGCTCAGAGGCCCATGCCCGGCGGCAGGTTCATGCCGCCGGTGATCTCGGACATCTTCTCCTGGGTGGTGCGGTTGACCCGTTGGACGGCATCGTTGATCGCCGCGGCCACCAGGTCCTCCAGCATCTCGCGGTCCTCCTCCAGCACGCTGTCGTCGATCTGGACGCCGCGCACCTCGTGCTTGCCGTTCATGGTCACCTTGACCAGGCCGGCGCCGGCCTCGCCGGTGATCTCCATGTTGGCCAGCTCTTCCTGGGCCGCCTGGACCTTGCCCTGCATGGCCTGGGCCTGCTGCATCAGCTTGCCGATGGAACCTTTCATCGCTGCATACTCCGTGGTTGATGCGCCGGACGCGTCGCCGGCGCGCTGAGCCGTGCCCGGCACGGGGACGTCACTCGCGCCGGTCGTCTGCGGGCTCGATCGTGTCCTCCCGGACCTGGGCCCCGAGACGCTCCCGCAGGGCGCGGACGTTGGGATCGCTCTCGATGGCGTCGCGCGCCGCCCGGCGGCGGGCGTCGGCCTCGGCCTCGGCGCGCCTGGCCGGCGAATCGCCCGGGCTTTCGCCGTTGCCGAGCCGAATCTCGATGCGCGGCTGGCCGCCGAGCTCCGCGACCAGCGCCGACTGGACCTGCTTGCGGGCGTTGTCCGTGAGCAGATGCTCCAGCGAGGACGGCAACTCCAGCGTGACCCGGTCGGCCTCCAGCGCCAGGCAGACGCAGTTGCGGGCCAGTTGCGCCGCCATCGCCTTGAGCGGCAACCGGGCCACCAGGGCGTGCCAGTCGTCGTCGCCCGCCGGCTCCGCCGCGGCATGTGCCGGTGCCGGCCTGTCCCGTTCGGAGGGTTCGAATCCCTCCCTCTCCGGCGTCGCCGCCGGCGCCGGATCGGGCGGCGGACCATGGGCGGCCGCGGACCCGGAAGACGCGGTGGATGCCGGCCGGCCCTCGGCCGCCGCCGTCCCGGACCGATGGGACGCCTCCCCGGCGGGCGGCGCGCCGCCGCGCCCGGCCGGCCGGAACGCCAGCATCCGCAGGCAGGTCATCTCGACGCCGCTCTTGGGGTCGGGCGCCCAATCCAGGTCCCGGCGCCCGGCGACGGCGATATCGTAGTAGAGCTGCACGTCCTCCGGCGCGGCCCGCTCGGCCAGCGGCCGCAGGGACTCGGCATCCTCGGGGGCGGCGCCGGGCACGACCTGCAGGAGCGCGATGCGGTGCCAGGCGCCGGCCAGGGCATCCAGGACCTCGGCATAATCGGGGGCCTGTTCGTCGAGACGGCCGAGCGCCGCCATCAAGGCCTCGCCGTCGCCGTCCACGATCGCCGACACGACCTCCCGCAACGCCGCCTCGCCGACGGTGCCGAGCATGTCCAGCACCTCGCCGGCACGCAGTACACCGCCGCCGAAGGCCAGTGCCTGATCGAGCAGCGACAAGGCGTCGCGCATGCTGCCGTCCGCGGCCCGCGCCACGGCCTGTACCGCCGCCGGCTCCGCCTCGATGCCCTCGGCTTCGAGCACGCGCTGCAACTGCCCCTCGATCTCGGACGGCGGCAGGCGCTTCAGCGGGAACTGCATGCAGCGCGAGAGGATGGTGACCGGGATCTTCTGCGGGTCCGTGGTCGCCAACAGGAACTGCACGTGCGGCGGCGGCTCCTCCAGCGTCTTCAGCAGGGCGTTGAAGGCGTGCTTGGACAGCATGTGCACCTCGTCGATGAGGTACACCTTGTAGCGGCCGCGCGTGGGGGCGTACTGGACGTTGTCCAGCAGCTCGCGGGTGTCGTCCACGCCGGTGCGGGACGCCGCGTCCACCTCGATCAGATCGACGAACCGGCCGGCGTCGATCTCCGCGCAGGCGTCGCAGGGGGCGTCGCCGACGCAGGGGGTGGCGCTCATGCCCCGCTCGCAATTCAGGCACTTGGCGATGATCCGGCCGAGAGTGGTCTTGCCCACGCCCCGCGTGCCCGAGAAAAGCAGCGCATGGTGCAGGGTCTGCCGCTCCAGGGCATGGCTCAGGGCGCGCACCACGTGCTGCTGCCCGACCAGTTCCTCGAACCGGCGCGGACGCCACTTGCGGGCCAGGGCCTGATAGCTCATTGCGGGTGGCCGACGATTGGTTTGATGGCAACGACCATAGCGGTCGTAAGGTTACAGGTTACAAGGGACAGGTTACAGACGAGCCCGCGCATTCTTCCCTGTAACCTGTCCCCTGCAACCTGGATAAAGGTGGCGGCCCGCGCCAGCCGCACCCCGGCGCCCGAATCGGCCGCTACCGCTGCTCCCTTCCGGGCCTGACGGGGTTCACGGCGTATCGTCGCGGGGGGACCGACGCGGGCCACCATTGCCTGGTGGTCGTGATCGGTGATTCGTGGTTTGTGATTCGTCGGGGCCGTCGGTCGATCGAATGCCGCCAATCACGAATCACCAGTCACGTATCACGTCCTGTATGGCGGAGAGGGAGGGATTGTTCGGCCCATCCAGGGCCTCACCCTTCGGGCTCGCTTCGCTCGCGCCGATTTGTTCCCGACAAATCGGTCGAACCCTCTCCTCGGCTTCAACTCCACCTTGTCACGATCTTTCCCCAGCGGCCCGCCCGGCGGGCCGCTGGGGAAAGATGGCGGAGAGGGAGGGATTCGAACCCTCGGTACGGGGTTACCGCACACACGCTTTCCAGGCGTGCTCCTTCGACCGCTCGGACACCTCTCCATCGTGAGGGGGCGATGATAGCAAAGGATCGCCGCCGACCGTTACCTCGTAAGGGACGTGATTAGTGATTCGTGATTGGTGATTCGTGCGGGTCACCGGTCACGAATCACGGTTCTCCGGCAGCGGCGGCGGGCTGGACAGGCAGCGCCGGCGCGCGGCCTCCTTGTCTTCCTCGCCCTCGCCCTGCTCGGCCGGATAGGCCGCGACCGGGCCGTCCCCGACCTCGGGCACGCGCATGTTGGGATCCGGCTCGGGCACGCTCATGCCCGCCGGGGCGCGGAGCGGCGGGAACGACTCGGCGGTCTGATACGGCTGGTCCTTCATGCAGGCCGGCTCGTTGGCGCAGGCGGCCACGGCCAACGGCAGGGCCAGTGCCCAGAATAATCGCATCAAACGGCTCCCACCGCGGCGAGCGCATCGCGCACGGTCTGGTGAAACTTGTCGTCCAGGGGGGTCATCGGCAATCGGATACCCGGACCGATGCGGCCCATCTCGTACAGGGCCCACTTGACCGGGATCGGGTTGGGCTCCAGGAACAGCGCCGTGTGCAGCGGCTGGAGCGTGGCATCCAGGGTCTCGGCCCGCTCGCGTTCGCCGGCGATCGCCGCCGCGCACATCTCGTGCATCAGCGCGGGCGCGACGTTGGCGGTGACCGAGATGTCGCCCTTGCCGCCGACCAGCATCGATTCCATGGCGGTGCCGTCGTCGCCGGAGAAGATCATCAGGTCGTCGCCGCAGCGCTCGATCAGCTCGTGGACGCGCTCCAGCGAGCCCTTGGCCTCCTTGAGGGCCACGATGTTGTCGATCTCGGCCAACCGCTGCACCGTTTCCGGCAGCATGTCGACGCCGGTGCGCGAGGGCACGTTGTACAGAACCTGCGGGATATCCACGGCCATGGCGATGGCGTGGAAGTGCCGATAGAGGCCTTCCTGGGTCGGCTTGTTGTAGTACGGGCACACGAGCAGGCAGGCATCGGCGCCGGCGCGCTTGGCGTGCCGCGTCAACCGTATCGCCTCGTCGGTGGCGTTGCCGCCGGTGCCGGCGATGACGGGGATGCGGCCGTCCACCAGCTCCACCACGCGCTCGATGACCTCGTCGTGCTCGCGGAAGCCGAGGGTGGCCGACTCGCCGGTCGTCCCCACGGCCACGATGCCGTCGGTGCCCTGCTCGACGTGCCAGTCGACCAGGTTCGCCAGACTGTCCCAGTCGACGGTGCCGTCGGCGTGCATCGGCGTCACCAACGCAACCATGCTGCCGCCCAATTCCACGTTACTCGACTCCTTGATCAGCGGACCCTTAGAACAAGCCGGGCAGTATAACGTAGACGCCCGGTGGCGCGAGCCGTCCCACCTCGGACCGCGGGCGCGGCGGAAAGTGCCGAGGTGGTATCATGCCGCGCTTTGGGGACGCGACCGCCGACGTCGCACTGGGTCATTCCGAACATGCGCAAATACCTGTCCTTGACGGCCCTGGCGCCCTACCGCGAACGGCTGGCCGGCGACCTGATCACGGCCGTGACCAAGCGCGGCTGCGAAATCGCCGACTGCCGGATCGCGCCGCTGGGGCGCCAGTTCTGCGCCGCCCTGCTGCTGTCCGGCAACTGGAGCGCGCTGGGCAAGCTCGAGAGCGCCCTGCCGGGCCTGGCCGAGCAGCTCGGGCTGCAAGTGCATTTCGCGCACACCGAGGCCGCCCCGCAAGCCGGCGACACCCGGCCCTACGCCGCCGAGATCGTCGCGCCCCAGCACGGCGACCTGCTGCCGGAACTTCTCGACTTCTTCGCCACCCAAGAGGTGACGGTGACCGAGATCGGCGCCCAGACGTACGAGTCCGGTTACACCGGCGCGGCCATGTGCAACATCCACATGACCCTGCTGGTGCCGTTGAATCAGCACCCGCAGACGCTGCGGGAATCGTTCATGGACCTCTGCGACGACCTGCATGCCGACGGCCTGCTGGATCCGATCAAGTCCTGACCGCCCATACGACCGCAAGGAGCCCGGACCAGACATGACCGCGACCGTCGACCGACCGGCCCCCGACTTCGACCTGCCCGCCACCGGCGGGGAGAACATGCGCCTGAGCGATCTCCGCGGTGAGACCGTGGTCCTGTATTTCTACCCGCGGGACAACACGCCGGGCTGCACCCAGGAAGGCCAGGACTTCCGCGATCTGCACGCCGACTTCCGGGCGGCCGGGGTCCGGATCCTGGGCGTCTCCCGGGATTCCCTGCGCAAGCACGAGAACTTCAAGGCCAAGCACGACTTCCCGTTCGAGCTGCTCGCCGACGAGGACGGCACCGCCTGCGAGGCCTACGGCGTGCTCAAGGAAAAGAAGATGTACGGCAAGACCCACGTCGGCATCGAGCGCAGCACCTTCCTGATCGATCCCGAGGGCGTGCTCCGCCGCGAGTGGCGCGGGGTCAAGGTCAAGGGGCACGCCGAGGCGGTGCTCGCGGCGGTCCGCGGCGAGGACTGAGGCACCGCGGGACAACCCGCCCTTCCCCAAACCGGCGGCGATGCCGCATCCTGGAACCCTATGTCCCGACGCGTCTTCGTACTCGACACCAACGTGCTGATGCACGACCCGACGGCCCTGTTCCGCTTCCAGGAGCACGACGTCTACCTGCCGATGGTGGTCCTGGAGGAACTGGACGCCGGCAAGAAGGGCGTATCCGAGGTGGCGCGCAACGTCCGCCAGGTCAGCCGTTTCCTGGACCAGCTCATGAGCGGGCGCAGCCACGAGGAGATCGAGCGCGGCATCGATCTCAACGCCGTGCTCGCCCGCTACAACGGCCAGTCCGACCGCGCCGACGCCAGCGGCCGGCTGTTCTTCGAGACCCGCCCGCCACAGACCGACCTGCCGGCCGTGCTGCCCGGCAACAAGGCCGACAACAGCATCCTGCTGACGGCCCTGTCCCTGCGCGCGGAGCTGCCGGACCGCGACGTGATCCTGGTGTCCAAGGACATCAACCTGCGGATCAAGGCCGCCGTGATCGGCATCGAGGCCGAGGACTACTACAGCGACAAGGTGCTGGAGGACGTCGACCTCCTGTTCAGCGGCTATGCCGAACTGCCCGGCAACTTCTGGGAGAGCTTCGCCGACTCCCTGGATTCCTGGCACGAGGAGGGGCGAACCTTCTACCGGGTCGAGGGCCCCATGGTCCGCGAATGGCACCAGAACCAGTTCCTGCATTTCGAGCACGAGAACGATGTCGAATTGATCGTGCGCGACATCCAGGGCGACGCCGCGACCCTGGAGCTGGCCGACGACTACCGCGAGAACAAGCATGCCGTGTGGGGCGTGCACGCCCGCAACCGCGAGCAGAATTTCGCCCTCAACCTGTTGATGGACCCGGAGGTGGATTTCGTCACCCTGCTGGGGGCGGCCGGCACCGGCAAGACCCTGCTGACACTCGCGGCCGGCCTGGCGCAGGCCCTGGACGAGCAGCGCTACCGCGAGATCGTGATGACCCGCGTGACCGTGCCGGTGGGCGAGGACATCGGCTTCCTGCCCGGCACCGAGGAAGAGAAGATGACGCCCTGGATGGGGGCGCTGATGGACAACCTGGAGGTCCTGACCGGCAGCCTCGACGGCTCCGACTGGGAACGCGCCGCCACCAACGAGCTATTGTCCAAGCGCATCAAGATCCGCTCGGTGAACTTCATGCGCGGGCGCACCTTCCTGCACCGCTACATCATCCTCGACGAGGCCCAGAACCTCACGCCCAAGCAGATGAAGACCCTGATCACGCGGGCCGGCCCGGGCACCAAGATCGTCTGCCTGGGCAACCTGTCGCAGATCGACACGCCCTATCTCACCGAAACCACCTCGGGCCTGACCAACGTGGTCGACCGCTTCCGCGGCTGGCGCCACGCCGGCCATGTCACCCTGGCCCGCGGCGAACGCTCGCGGCTGGCGGACTACGCCTCAGAGAAACTCTGAGGTTGCAGACGATTCCCGGATAAGACATCCGCAGATAACCCAGATGTACGCCGAGTATTAAATCGTTCGCCACATACCCGAGATTCTCTCGGGATTTGGCGCGCGCCCGGCCGACCCAGGCCTATTTGGCACTTACGGCCTGTGGCCGCGGGCATTCTCCCATTTGATGAACGCTTCGATTCGGAACACTGACAAATAATCCGTGTAAATCCGCGTAATCCGCGGATGTATTCAACGCGGATCAGGCCGCATCGGCATCCGATTCGCGGCCGCCTTCCCTCGGCCACGCGTTGATGACGGCATTGATCAGGGTGGCCAGGGGGATCGCGAAGAAAACGCCCCAGAAGCCCCACACGCCGCCGAAGAACAACACCGCGACGATGATCGCCACCGGGTGCAGGTTCACGGCCTCGGAGAACAGGATCGGCACCAGGACATTGCCGTCGATGGCCTGCAGGATGCCGTAGGCGACCAGCACGTAGACCGTCTCCGCCTCCATGCCCCACTGCGCGTAGGCGACCGCCGCCACGGGCAGGGTCATCGCCATGGCGCCGAGATAGGGGATCAGCACCGAGAAGCCCACGCCCACGGACAGCAAGAGCGCGTACTTGAGCCCCAGCAGGGTGAACACGGCATAGGCCGCCACCCAGACCAGCACGATCTCCACCGCCTTGCCGCGCACGTAGTTGCCGAGCTGAACGTCGACCTCGTGCCAGACGTCGCGCACGAGGTCCTTGTTCCGCGGCACGAAGCCGCCCATCCAGGCCATCAGCGTGGCCTTGTCGCGCAGGAAGAAGAACACCATCAGCGGCACCAGGATCATGTAGACCGCGAGGTACAGCAGGCTCACGCCCACCACCAGCGAGCGCGACAGCACCATCTGGCGCAGCGAGCCGATATCCTGGGTCGCGCTGGTCAGCAGCTCGTCGACATGCTCGGGCGTGACCAGGGAGGGGTAGCGCTCCGGCAGATTCAGCAGCCAGCTCTGGATACCCGCTATGATCGCCGGGATCTCCTGGAATATCTGCGCGGCCTGGCGCGTCAGCAGCGGCACCAGGGCGAAGCTGACCACGACCACGCCCACCAACAGGGCGGTGGATACCAGGCCCGCGCCCAGCGGTCGCGGCACGCGCATGCGCTCCAGCCAGCGCACCGGCGCTTCCAGCAGATAGGCGAGCACGATCGCCGCCAGCACCGGCGTGAGCAGGCCGCCGAAGAAAATCACCAGCGCCAGCCCGCCCAGCAGGATCAACGCCAGGGTCACGACCTGGGGGTCGGAAAAATGCCGATGTACCCACTCGCGGATCACGTTCATACGCGGACCACCGTTGCGATTTCTACCGGCCATGGTTGAACTGCCGGCCCTCCCCGACGTCAAATACCCGTACGACGCGATATTATGAACCGATTGATCCGCGAGCCTAGCACAGCGCGTCCGGGAGTCATTTTGCGCCTTTTCAAAGTCTTTTTCCTGAGCCTGCTCCTGTCCGCCACGGGCGCCGGGGCGGCCCAGGACTACAACCTGCCCAGCATCGGGCAGCCGGCGGACAACGTCCTGTCGCCGGCCGAGGAGAAGCGCATCGGCCAGCGGGTCGTGTCGCAGCTCAAGGCCCAGGGCATGATCCTGGAGGATCCCGAGCTGGAAGCCTATGTCGCGGACATCGGCTGGCGCCTGGCCGAGCACACGGAGCGCCCGCCGTCCGATTTCACCTTCTTCGTGATCGACGATCCCTCGGTCAACGCATTCGCGCTGCCCGGCGGCTACATCGGCGTCAACGCCGGCCTGCTCCTGGAGACCGAGACCGAGAGCGAGCTGGCCGGCGTGGTCGCGCACGAAATCGCGCACGTCACCCAACGCCATATCGCGCGCCAGATCGAGGCGACCCAGGGCCTGACCTGGGTTACCGCGGCCGCCGTGCTCCTGGCGATCATCGCCGGCGGCGGCGATCCGTCGGTGGTGCAGGCGGCCCTGACCATGGGCATGAGCAACCTCGGCCAGCAGCAGATCAACTTCACCCGGCAGCACGAGCTGGAGGCCGACCGGCTGGGCATCCATACCCTCGCCCGGGCCCAGTACAACCCCAACGGCATGGCCGATTTCTTCCGCAAGATGGAGCGGCGCTCGCGCCTGTACGGCAACCGCCTGCCCGAGATACTCCTGACCCACCCGGTGAGCGACACCCGTATCTCGGAAGCCGAGTCGCGCATCCGCGACCTGCACGTGGAGACCGTCCACGAGTCCGAGGACTACGCGCTCATGCGGGCCCGCGCGCGGGTACTGAGCAGCAAGCAGCCCAGCGACGCCGTGACCTACTTCGAGGAGAAGCGCCGGCGCGCCGAAACCGGCGACCCCGCCACCGACTACGGCTATGCCCTGGCCCTGACCCGCGTCGGCCGGCTGGAGCGCTCGCACGCGATCCTGGCGGATCTCGCCGGCCGGGAGGCGGCGCACCCGCACTACGCGCTCGCCTACGCCCGGGTGCTGCTGGACCAGGGCCAGGGCGGCGAGGCACTGGAGGTACTCGCGGACGTGCGCCCCCGGCATCCCTCCTATCTACCGATGACCCTGGCGTACGCCGAGGCCCTGATCGTCAACGACCGCGCCGCCGACGCCCGCAACTACCTGATGGACAAGCGCCGGCTCGTCGAGAACAACGCCGACGCCAACCGGCTGTTGGCCCGTGCCGCCGACAAGGAGGGACGCCTGGCCGAGGCGCACTACCGGGACGCCCGCTACTTCTTCCTGCGCGGCAACCACGCCGCCGCCATCCACCGCCTGCAGGCGGGCCTCAAGCTGCCCGACCTGTCCCAGGACGACAAGGCCCGCCTGGAGGCCGCCCTGCGCGAATACCGCGGCGACTGCCACGACAAACTGTCGGAGCGGGAATGCCGGGAACGCGTCGAAGGCACCGGCTCCCGCCGTTACTGATAATCCCGCAAAAATACTAACCACAGAGACACAGAGAACACAGAGTAAAGCGCACTGAACTGCGGGCACACGAAGGTCTCATCCTCTTGTAACCCAGCACTTTTGCTTCTCTGTGCCTCTGTGCCTCTGTGGTTAATTCCTAGTTAAGAGGGCTTGACGTCGCGTACCGGCGCGACGCTGTTCCACTGCTTGCAGCTCGGGCACTGCCAGTGCAGGTAGCGCCCCGAGAAGCCGCAGTGGCCGCAGTGGTACAGCGGCTGCCGGTCGATCACCTGGCGCAGCGACTGGCGCAGACTGTCCAGGGGACCGGACAGACCGGTCCGGGTGCCGGACCAGGTCAGGTCCAGCAGGTGGTAGAAGGCGATCCAGTTGGGCGTCGCCTGTAGATAGTCCGACAGGTGGGCGATGGCCTCGTCGTTGCGACGCTGGCGTTCCAGCAGGCGGGCCAGCGCGATATGCGGCGCCGGTCCCTCGTAGCGCTGGATGACTTCCTCCAGGAACCGGCGATAGCCGTCGAAGTCGTCGCGTGCCAGGAAACAGCGCTCCATCGGCGCCAGGATCTCGGTGACGAAGTCGACGTCCTGTTTCAGGACCTGGCGATAGGCCTTGATGGCGGCCGCATGGTCGCCCGCCGCCTCCTCGATCTCGCCGCGCAGGAGACTCGCGCGCACGCATTCCCGGAATTCGCCGCGCGCCGACTTGATATGGCGCAGCGCCGCCTGGGCATCGCCCGCAGCGCGTTCGTTCTCGGCCAGCTCGCAGAAATACTGGGCGATCACCGGGCGCAGGCTGTGGCCGCGTACCGACTCCAGCCGGCGGGTGGTCTCGATCGCCTGTTGCCAATCGCGTTCGGCCTCGTAGATCGCCACCAGTCCGGACAGGGCGCGCTCCAGGAACATGCCCTGATCGACCAGCTCGCGGAACAGGTTTTCGGCGCGGTCGAGCACCCCGGCGCGCAGGTAGTCCTGCGCCAGCTCGAAACGCGCCTGGTTGCGGTGGACGGGCTTCAGGTTCGGGCGCGCGACCAGGTTCTGGTGCACGCGCAGGGCCCGGTCGACCTCGCCCTGGCGGCGGAAGAGGTTGCCCAGCGCCAGATGCGTCTCGACCGTCTCGTTGTCCACTTCCAGCAGGCGGACGAAGACCTCGATCGCCTTGTCGGCGTCGTCGTTGACCAGGTGGCTTATGCCGCGCAGGTAGTCCGGGTGGACGTGCGGCGGACGCTCCTCGGGCCGGCGCATGCGACCCCGCAGGTACCACCCCGATGCCGCCGCCGCCGGCAACAGCAGCAGCACCAGCCAGTAGCCGTCAAGCATCGTGGATGGGCATGCTCCGCAGGTTGCGGATCTCCGCCTGCGCGTCCTTGAGCTGTCGCCGCTCGCGCGCCAGGTCCGAGCGCAGCTTGAGGGTGCGTCCCAGCAGGAGCAGCAGGGCCAGGCCGAAGCCGAGCACGAAGTCCAGGATCAGCACCACGACCAACGGCACGCGCGCCTCGCTCCAGAGCAGGTCCACCGTGACCAACTGGAAATTCACGAACCCGAAAGCGATACCGATCACCAGGGCGAGCAGGAGAACGAGGTTGCGTAGCAGACGAAGCATGATGCGGTTCCGTACTCCGGGGGCGAATCGAGCCGCGATTGTAGCAACCCGGCGCGATTGACGCCGGACCGAACGCCTGTCAGCGGTCGGAGTCGCCGTTCACGCGTTCCCGCATCTCCTTGCCGGGCTTGAAATGCGGCACGTACTTCTCGGGAATCTGGACGGACTCGCCGGTCTTGGGGTTACGGCCCATGCGCGCGGGCCGATGGTGTACCGAGAAGCTGCCGAAGCCGCGAATCTCGATGCGGCCGCCGGACGACAGTGTCCGACTGACCTCCTCGAGCAGGAGCTTCACGGCGAGCTCGACATCCTTCTGCGACAGGTGGGTATGCCGCTGCACCAGACGCTCGATGAGTTCCGATTTCGTCATCCGGCGCTTCCTTATACGCAACCGACTTCACCCCGCCGCACGGTGGCGGGGTCCGGAAATCAGGCTAGACCAATCCGCGGACGCCCGCAACAGGATGTCGCGGGCGTCCCTCGCGGCTTACTTGTCGTCGTCGCCGCCCGCGTCCATCTGTTCCTTGAGGAGATCGCCCAGGCTGGTGGTGCCGGAGCTGACGTCGTCGCTCTTGGCGTACTGACGCATCGCCTCGCGCTCTTCCTTCTCGTCCTTGGCCTTGATCGAGAGGCTGATGGAGCGGTTCTTGCGGTCCAGGCCCATGAAGCGCGCCTCGACCTCATCGCCCTCGGACAGGGCGCTGCGGGCGTCCTCGACGCGGTCGCGCGCGATATCGGAGGCGCGGATATAGCCGGTGATATCGCCTTCGAGCTGGACCACCGCGCCCTTGGGCTCGACCTCGATGATCTTGCCGGTCACGATGCTGCCCTTCGGGTGCTGGGCCACGAAATCGGACAGCGGATCCTGCTCGAGCTGCTTGATGCCCAGGGAGATGCGCTCGCGCTCGGAATCGATGGCCAGCACCACGGCCTCGACCTCCTCGCCCTTACGATAGTTGCGCACGGCGTCCTCGCCGGCCTCGCTCCAGGACAGGTCGGACAGGTGAACCAGGCCGTCGATGCCGCCGGGCAGGCCGACGAAAATGCCGAAATCGGTGATCGACTTGATCTGGCCGGACACCTTGTCGCCCTTCTGATGGTTCTGGGCGAAATCCTCCCAGGGATTGGACTGGCACTGCTTCATGCCCAGCGAGATGCGACGGCGCTCCTCGTCGATCTCGAGCACCATCACCTCGACCTCGTCGCCGATCGAGACCACGGTGCCGGGATTGACGTTCTTGTTGGTCCAGTCCATCTCGGAAACGTGGACCAGGCCCTCGACGCCCTCCTCGATCTCGACGAAGGCGCCGTAGTCGGTGATGTTGGTGACGTTGCCGAACAGGCGCGTGTTCTCCGGGTAGCGGCGCGCGATGTCGACCCACGGATCGTCGCCCAGCTGCTTCAGCCCCAGGGAGACGCGGGTGCGCTCGCGATCGAACTTGAGGACCTTGACCTCGATCTCGTCGCCGACGTTGACCACCTCGGACGGGTCCTTGACCCGCTTCCAGGACATGTCGGTGATGTGCAGCAGGCCGTCGATGCCGCCCAGGTCCACGAACGCACCGTAATCCACCAGGTTCTTGACGATGCCCTTGAGGACCACGCCCTCCTGCAGGGTCTCGAGCAGCTGCTTGCGCTCCTCGCTGTACTCCTCCTGCAGCACGTCGCGACGCGATACCACCACGTTGTTGCGGACGCGGTCGAGCTTGATGACCCGGAACTCCAGAGGCTTGCCCTCGAGGTAGGTGGTGTCGCGCACGGGCCGGACGTCCACCAGCGAGCCGGGCAGGAAGGCGCGGACGTTGCCGATGTCGACGGTGTAGCCGCCCTTGACCTTGCCGCTGATCTGGCCGACCACGGACTCGCCCTGCTCGTAGGCTTCGGTGAGGAAGTCCCAGGTACGGATGCGCTCGGCCTTCTCCTTGGAGAGGCGGGTGGCGCCGAAGCCGTCCTCGACGGCCTCCAGGGCGACCTCGACCTCGTCGCCCTCGTTGATGGTGAGCTCGCCCTGCTCGTCGTAGAACTCCTCGACCGGGATCACGCCCTCGGACTTCAGGCCCGCGTCGACGATGACCACGTCCGGCTTGATCTCCAGGATGTGCGCCTGGACCAGGGACCCGGGCTGCATGGTGCGCCCCTGGAGGCTTTGTTCGAACAGTTCGGCGAAACTCTCAGACATAATCGGTGGAACTTCCCGCGGCTGGGCCGCATGTTGCCGCCGGGCGGAGGCCCGCCGGCGGGTTAACGGATGTCCGTCGGCGGCTTTGCGCGCGCCTCCGGGCCAAATCAACTCATTCGTCGCGTATCGACTTTTCGTTGCGCTGATCGCGCCTTTTCGACTGAAAATAGGACGCCAGTCCGGCTTCGCGCACCAAGGCGCGCACCCGGTCCAGCGTCCCCTCGACATCCTCGCCCGTGGTATCCAGCACCACGGCCTCGGAGGCCGGCCTCAATGGAGAATGCTCGCGCGCGGCATCACGCTCGTCGCGCGCCACGATCTCCTTGTAAATCTGGTCAATATTAGCACTGGCCCCGGACGCCGACAACTGGGCATGCCGGCGACGCGCCCGCTCCTCCGGGCTGGCGGTGACGAACAGCTTGAGCTCGGCGTCCGGGAACACCACCGTGCCCATGTCGCGGCCGTCGGCGACCAGCCCGGGCGGCACCCGGAAATCCCGCTGCAGGGCCAACAGCGACCGGCGCACCTCCGGCTCGGCGGCGAAATACGAGGCGAGGCCGCCCACGGCCTCGTCGCGGATCGCGGCGGTGACATCCTCGCCCGCCAGCAGCACCCGCTCGCCGGCGCCACCCTCCGTCACCCGGAACGCGACATCCAGACGCCGGGCCAGCGCCGCCGCCCGCGTCACGTCCGCCGGGCGCTCCGGCGACAGCGCCTCGCGCCGGGCCGCCAGCGCTACCAGCCGATAGAGCGCGCCGGAGTCGAGCAGATGCCACCCCAATTCCGCGGCCAGCGCGCGCGAGAGCGTGCCCTTGCCGGAGCCGCTGGGGCCGTCGAAGGCGATTACCGGCGCTTTTGCCCCGTGATTGGTGATTGGTGCTTGGTGATTCGGCATGCCCGTTACCCGTTCGCTTCCTCGATCGACAGGCCGGCCTCGCGGGCCATGGCGACGAAGCCGGGGAAGGAGGTGGCGACGTTGGCGCAATCGCGGATCGCGATCGTATCGCGGGCGCGGAAGCCCGCCATCGCGAAGGCCATGGCGATGCGATGATCGCCGTGACTGTCGATCTCACCGCCGTCGAAGGCGAAGTCCGCGCCACCGCCCCGGATGCGCAGGCCGTCCGGATAGACCTCGACCGGCACACCCAGCGCGGCCAGGCCGTCGGCCATCACCGCGATCCGGTCGGATTCCTTCACCCGCAGTTCCGCCGCGCCGCGCAGGACGGTGTCGCCCTCGGCGCAGGCGGCGGCCACGAACACGGCCGGGAACTCGTCGATCGCCAGCGGCACCAGCGCCGGATCGATCTCGATACCGCGCAGCGCGCCGCCTGTGACCCGCAGGTCCGCCACCGGCTCGCCGCCCTCGGTGCGCTCGTTTTCCAGGGCGATCCCGACACCCATGGCGCGCAGGATGGCGATCACCCCGTCCCGCGTGGGATTGACCCCGACGCCCGTGAGCCGGACCTCCGCCCCCGGCACGATCGCGGCCGCGAGCATGAAGAACGTGGCCGAGGATAAATCCGCCGGCACCCGCAGCTCGCCGCCGGTCAGGCGCTGCCCGCCGCGCAATCCGACGGCGTCGCCGTCGCGGAACAGTTCGACGCCGAAGGCCGACAGCATGCGCTCGGTATGGTCGCGGCTGACGGCCGGCTCGACGACCGCGGTGTCGCCGTCGGCGTAGAGCCCGGCCAGCAACACGCAGGATTTCACCTGGGCGCTGGCCACCGGCGGTCGGTAACGGATGCCCCGTAGGGACCGGCCGCCGCGGATGCGCAGCGGCGCCAGATCCCCGGCCTCGCCGGCGATGTCGGCACCCATCTGTCGCAGGGGCTCGATGACCCGGCCCATGGGCCGCTTGCGCAGGCTGGCGTCGCCGGTCAGGACGCTGTCGAAGGCCTGCCCCGCCAGCAGCCCGGCAAGCAGCCGCATGGAGGTGCCGGAATTGCCCAGGTCGAGCGCGCCGGCCACCGGCCGCAGCCCGTCGCGGCCCGCGCCGGCGATGCACAGCACCCCGCCCTGCCGGGTCACCGTGACACCCATGGCCTCGAAGACGCGCAGGGTCGCGAGACAGTCCGCCCCCTCCAGGAAGCCGTGCACCCGGGTCTCGCCGTCGGCGATGGCCGCCAGCATCGCGGCGCGATGCGAGATCGACTTGTCGCCGGGCACCCGCAACTCGCCGCGCGGGCGGCCGCCGGGGCGGACCAGGAAGCTGTGTCGTGCTGCGTGTTTCAAGTGTCGTTCCGCGAGTCCGATCTGTCGCCGACGAAGGCGTCGCGCGCGGTCTTGGCGCGCTCGAAGCAGGCCCGGACGGTCTCCCGGTCGTCCTGCGCGATCGCGGCCCGCAGGCGCTCCAAATCGGCGATGTAACGTTCCAGGACCGGCAACAGGGCGGATTCGTTCGCGGTGACGATATCCGACCACATCGCCGGCGACGAGGAGGCGATGCGGGTGAAATCCGCGAAGCCGCCGGCGGCGTACTCGAAGATCTCGGTACGCTCGGCCATGCGCGCCAGGGTGTCTACCAGCGCGTAGGCGAGCACGTGCGGCAGATGGCTGGTGGCCGCCAGCACCTCGTCGTGGTGCGCCCCGTCCATCTCGGTGACCCGAGCGCCGGTCGCTTGCCAGGCGGCCCGCACCCGCGCCAGGGCCGCCGGCCCGGTGGCGGCGGTCGGCGTCAGGATCACCCGCCGCTCGCGAAAGAGTTCGGCGAAGGAGGCATCCACCCCGCTGTGCTCGGTGCCCGCGATCGGATGCCCCGGCACGAAGTTCTCGGGCAACGTCCCAAAGCCGGTCTCGGCGGCGGCGATCACGCTCAGCTTGGTGCTGCCGGCGTCGGTGACCACGGCCTCCGGCGCGAGGGCATCGCGGATGGCGGCGAACACCCCCGCCATCGCCCCCACCGGCACCGCCACCAGGACGAAGTCCGCGCCGTGCACGGCGGCGGCCGGATCGGTCTCGGCGATATCGATCACGCCCAGGCGCCGGGCCTGTTCCAGGTGTGCGGCGTCGCGGCCGCAGCCGACCACGGTGTCGACCGCACCGGCCGCGCGCAGGGCGCGCGCGAAGGACCCGCCGATGAGGCCCACGCCGATGACCGCCAGGCGCCGGATGGACACCTCGCTCACGCCCCCGTCACCGCATCCAGCGCCGCCAGGAAGCGGCGGTTCTCGGCCTCGGTGCCGACCGTGACCCGCAGGTGTTCCGGCAGCCCGTAGCCGGCCAGCGGCCGCACGATCACGCCTTCCCGCAGCAGGGCCCGGTACAGGGGCGCCCCCTCGCGGCCGCAGGCGAAGGTCAGGAAATTCGCCTGCGACGGCAGCGCCGGCAGACCGCGCGCGGCCAGCTCGCGCGCCAGCAGGTCGCGCTGTTCCGCGTTGGTCGCCGCCGATTCCGCCACGAAGTCGTCGTCGTCGAGCGCGGCCAGGGCGCAGGCCTGACCCAGCAGATTGACGTTGAACGGCTGGCGCACCCGGTTGAGCCGGTCGGCCAGCGCGGGCGAGGACAGGGCATAGCCCACGCGCAGCCCGGCGAGACCGTAAATCTTGGAGAAGGTCCGGGTCACGATCAGGTTGTCGTGGCGCTCCAGCCAGGCGCGGCTGTCCGGGCGCCGCGCCGGGTCGAGATACTCGCGGTAGGCCTCGTCCAGCACCACGACCACGTCATCCGGCACCCGCTCCAGGAAGGCCTCGATCGCCGCCGGCTCGAGCCAGGTGCCGGTGGGGTTGTTGGGGGTGGCGAGGAACACGACGCGCACGGCGTCGTCCAGGGCCTCCGCCATCGCCGCCAGATCATGGCCGTAGGGCATCTCCGGATGGTCCGGCGCCAGCGCCGGCGCCTCGCGCGGGTCGGCGTCGGCGGCCAGGGTCACGATCGGATAGACCGCGAAGGCATGGCGCGCGAACAGCGCCGCGCGACCCGGTCCCAGGAAGACCCGGGCCACCAGATCGAGCACGTCGTTGGAACCGTTGCCCAGGGTTATCCGCCCGGGCTCGATGTCGTGGATCGCCGCCAACCGCGTCTTCAGGGCGTGGCCGTTGCCGTCCGGATAGCGTCCGAGATCGCCGCGCCACTCCGTCAGGACCCGGCGGGCGGACGGCGAGGCCCCCAGCGGGTTCTCGTTGGAGGCGAGCTTCACGATATCGGTGATACCGAGCTCGCGCTCCAGCTCCTCCACCGGCTTGCCCGGCTCGTAGGGCGACAACGCCTCGACGCCCGGGTTGATGTGTTCCAACAAAGTACGCGACATAAGAAGACTAACCACAGAGGCACAGAGTCACAGAGGATTCAAGAAGCAAAAAGCAAAGAGACTGATCAAGAGCGACACCGGATAACGCCCCGCGCTCCCCCTTCTTCATGGCCACTCGAGCTCGCTCTCTGTGCCTCTGTGACTCTGTGGTTCATTATCTTTAGAGAACAGCCTTCGGGTAGGCGCCGAGGATCTTGAGATAGGCCGCCTCGGCCTCGATGCGGTCGATGACCTGACGCACGGCGGCGTCCTCGACGTGCCCTTCCAGGTCGATGAAGAAGTTGTAGTCCCAGGGCTGGCGGCGCGACGGCCGCGATTCGATCCGGGACAGGTCGACGCCCGCCTCCGCCGCCGGGGTCAGCAGGCGGTGCAGCATGCCGGGCCGGTTGTGGATGGACACCAGCACCGAGGTCATGTCCTGTCCCGTGGCCGGCACCGGCTGATCCCCCAGCACCAGGAACCGGGTCGTGTTGTTGGGCTCGTCCTCGATGTTCGCGGCCAGGATCGGCAGCTCGTAGAGCTCGGAGGCCGCGCGTCCGGCGATCGCCGCCGACTCGCTCTCGTGGCGGACCATGCGCGCGGCCTCGCCGTTGCTGGCGACCGCCTCGCGCACCACGTTGGGCATCTTCGCGTCGAGCCACTTGCGGCACTGGGCCAGGGACTGGGCGTGCGCCACCACCCGCCGCACCCGCTCCAGGGACGGCGCGTTGGACAGCAGGTGGTGATGCACCGCCAGGGCCACCTCGCCCACGATCGACAGCGGACTGCCCACGAGCTGGTCCAGGGTGTGGCTGACCACGCCCTCGGTGGAGTTCTCCACCGGCACCACGCCGTAGTCGGCGTTGCCGGCCTCGACCTCGCGGAAGATCTCGTCGATGGCGCTCATCGCCACCGCCTCCACCGAATGGCCGAAGTGCTTGTAGACCGCGGCCTGGGTGTAGGTGCCCTCGGGGCCGAGATAGGCCACCTTGAGCGGCGATTCCAGGGCCAGGCAGGCGGACATGATCTCGCGCATCAGGCGCGTCACGGTCTCGTCCGACAGCGGTCCGTGGTTGCGCTCGGCCACGGCGCGCAGGACCTCGGCCTCGCGCGCCGGCCGGTAGCAGTTGCCCTCGCCGCCGTCGACCGCCGCCTTGATCTCGGCGATCTCGCGCGCGATCCCGGCGCGCTCCGAGATCAGCTTCTGGAGCTGCTCGTCGAGCGCGTCGATGCGGGCGCGGGCGGCGGCGAGACGGTCGTCGGACATGGGCTTCCGCCTCGGACGGGCCTAGGCGTTGTCGCCGTCGGCGTTGAGGTAGCGTACCGAGAGCACGCCCTCGATGCCCCGGATCTCGTCCAGCACCGATTCCGGCACCTCGGAGTCCACGTCCACCAGGGTGTAGGCCACGCCCTTGCGGGACTTGTTCAGCAGGTCCGCGATGTTGAGCTCGTGCCGCGCCAGCGCCGAGGAGATCTGGCCCACCATGTTGGGCACGTTGGCGTTGACCACGCAGATGCGGAAGGCACCCTCCGTCGGCGGCATGATCGCCTCGGGGAAATTCACCGAGTTGCGGATGTTGCCGATCTCCAGGTACTCGCGAAGCTGGTCCGCGACCATCACGGCGCAGTTGTCCTCGGCCTCGTCGGTGGAGGCGCCCAGGTGCGGCAGCGCGATCACCTTGGGATGGTCCTTGATCGCGGCGGTCGGGAAATCGCAGACGTAGTAGCGGAGCCGGCCCTCGTCGAGCGCCTCGATCACCGCCTGCTCGTCGACGATGGCGTCGCGCGAGAAGTTGAGCAGCACGGCCCCCTTGCGCATCAGCTTGAGGCGCTTGGCGTCGATCAGGCCGCGGGTGTCGTCGACCAGCGGCACGTGCAGGGACACGAACTCGGACTTGGATAGCAGGTCGTCCACGGACACCGCCTCGGAGACCCCCGCGTTCAGGCGCCAGGCGTTGAGCACGCTGATC
Source organism: Salinisphaera sp. PC39 (assembly GCF_040361335.1). NCBI lineage: Bacteria > Pseudomonadati > Pseudomonadota > Gammaproteobacteria > Salinisphaerales > Salinisphaeraceae > Salinisphaera > Salinisphaera sp. PC39. The sequence goes on from NZ_APNM01000013.1 coordinate 71,544, forward strand.
GCCGGATCGAAGCCCCGGACCGACATGCCCAGGTCGTGGGCGGCGTTGGCGACGTTCACGCCGATCGCGCCCAGGCCGATCACGCCCAGGGAGCGCCCGGGCAGTTCGATGCCCTTGTACTGTTTCTTGCCGGCCTCGACCTCCTTGTGCAGCGAGGCGTCGTCGCCGTCGAGCTGTCGCACGTAGTCCCAGGCCTGGACGATGTTGCGCGCGGCCAGGAACAGCCCGGCCAGCACCAGCTCCTTCACCGCGTTGGCGTTGGCGCCGGGGGCGTTGAACACGGGCACGCCGCGGTCGCTCATGGCGTCCACGGGGATGTTGTTGACGCCGGCGCCGGCGCGGCCGATGGCCTTCACCGAGTCGGGGATGTCCATGCTGTGCATGTCCGCCGAGCGCACCATGATCGCGTCGGGGTGGCCGATCTCGGAGGCCACCTCGTAGGACTCGCGCGGGAAGCGGTCGAGCCCGACGGGAGAGATGTTGTTCAGCGTCTGGATCTTGAACGTCATAAGAGCCTTTTCAGGTTAAAACCACAGAGTCACGGAGACACCGCGTTTAAGAACGTAAAACCACGAAGACGCACACAAGGACACATCGGGAAGGAGCAAGAGATACTTCGTGTCTCAGTGCTTGATGATATTACTTCCCTCTGTGGCCTCTGTGCCTCTGTGGTTAGCCATTTCTTCGCTCGAAGTCGCGCATGAAGTCGATCAGCGCGTCCACGCCGGCCTCCGGCATGGCGTTGTAGATGCTGGCGCGCATGCCGCCGACCGAGCGGTGCCCCTTGAGGGTCGACAGCCCGGCCTTGTCCGCCTCTTCGAGGAAGGTGGCGTTCAGATTGTCGTCGGCCAGCAGGAACGGCACGTTCATGCGCGAGCGCGCGCCGGGCGCGACCGGATTGCTGTAGAAATCCGAGCCGTCGATGAAGCCGTAGAGCTTCTCCGCCTTGCGGGCGTTGCGCTCGGCGATCGCCTCCAGGCCGCCCTGGCGCTTGAGCCACTGGAAGGTCAGGCCGGCCACGTACCAGGCGAAGCACGGCGGCGTGTTGAGCATGGAGTCGGCCTCGGCCTGGGCCTGGTAGTCGAGCACCATGGGCGTATCGGCGCGCGCGCGGCCCAGCAGGTCCTTGCGCACGATCACGACGGTGACGCCCGCCGGGCCCACGTTCTTCTGGGCGCCGGCGTAGATCACCCCGTGCGCGGCCACGTCCACGGGCTTCGACAGGAAGTTGGAGGACATGTCGGACACCAGCGGCACATCGCCGCTGTCCGGCGTCCAGTCGAACTCCACGCCCTGGATGGTCTCGTTCGAGGTGTAGTGGACATAGCCGGCGTTCGCCGACAGATCCCAGGCGGACTGCGGCGGCAGGTCCGTGAAGCCCTGATCCTCGGTGGCGGCGGCGGTGCGCACGTCGCAGTACTTGCCCGCTTCCTTGCGCGCCTTCTTGCCCCAGTTGCCGGTGACCACGTAGTCGGCCGCGGCCTTGTCGCCCAGGATATTGAGCGGGACGCCGGCGAACTGGCCGGCCGCGCCGCCCTGCAGGAACAGGACCTCGTAGTCGTCCGGCACCGCCAGCAGCTCGCGCAGGTCCGCCTCGGCCTGCTCGGCGATGGAAACGAAGGCCTTGCCGCGATGGCTCATCTCCATCACGGACATGCCCGTGCCCCGCCAGTCCAGCAGATCGTCGCGGACCTGCTCGAGTACTTCCTCCGGCAGCGTGGCCGGACCTGCACTGAAATTGTAGACGCGTGCCATGTGGCTCCTGTGTCTCCAAGTTTGAAGTTTGAAACGCTCGGCCGTCCCGGACGGCCTCAGTTTCGGGGTTCGAGTTTCAAGTTTCGGGACAATCCCCGTCCCGGCGACGGCTCCCTTCCCGGCCGCGACGCCGACATCCCGGCACCACGGCCGGCACGGGCATCGCTAAGCCTCCGCCTCGTCGCCGTCGTCATCCTCGTCCGCCGCGATCCGGTCCACGCCCACCAGCTTCTGCTCGTCGGCGAGACGGATGATGCGCACGCCCTGGGTGTTGCGGCCCATGATCGAGACCTCGTTCACGGCCGTGCGGATCAGGGTGCCGGTGTTGGAGATCAGCATGATCTCGTCGTCCTCGCACACCTGGGTGGCGCCGACCACGGCGCCGGTCCGCTCGCTGCGCTTGGTGGCGAGCACGCCCTGGCCGCCGCGGCCGCGCAGCGGATAGTCATCGATCGGGGTGCGCTTGCCGTAACCGCGCTCGGTGACGGTGAGCACATGCCCCTCGCGCACCACGATCAGGCCGATGACGGCCTCGCCGTCGCGCAGCCGGATGCCGCGCACGCCGGCCGCGACCCGGCCCATGGAGCGCACGTCGCCCTCGGCGAAGCGGATCACCTTGCCGGCGTCCGAGAACAGCATGATCTCGGAATCGCCCTCGGTGAGATCCACGGCGACAAGGCCGTCGCCCTCGCGCAGATCGATGGCGATGATGCCGTTGCTGCGCGGCCGCGAGAAATTCTCCAGCGGCGTCTTCTTGACGGTGCCGTTGCGGGTCGAGAAGAACACGTTCTGGCCGGTATCGAAGTCCTTGATCGGCAGCACCTGGCTGATTCGCTCGTCCGGCTCCAGCGGCAGCAGGTTCACGATCGGCTTGCCGCGCGCGCCGCGGCCGGCGCTGGGCAGCTCGTAGACCTTGAGCCAGTAGGCCTTGCCGAAGGAGGAGAAGCACAACAGCGTGTCGTGGGTGTGGGTCACCCACAGCTTGTCGATGAAATCGTCCTCCTTGGTCGCGGTGGCCGACTTGCCGCGGCCGCCGCGGCGCTGGGCGCGATAGGCGTCCAGCGGCTGCGACTTGATGTAGCCCTCGTGGGTGAGCGTGACCACCACGTCCTCGGGCGTGATCAGGTCCTCGGTGGTGAGATCGAGGTGATCGTCCAGGATCTCGGTGCGCCGCTCGTCGCCGAAGTTGCTCTTGATCTCCAGCAGCTCGTTGCGGATGACCTCGAACAAGCGGGCATCGCTCGACAGGATATGGATATAGTCGGCGATGCGCTCCAGGAGCTGCTCGAATTCCTCGACGATCTTGCCCTGCTCCAGGCCGGTGAGGCGGTGCAGGCGCAGGTCCAGGATCGCCTGGGCCTGGGTCTCGGTGAGCCTGTAACCCTTGTCCGTGAGCCCGAAACCGCGCGGCAGGTCCATCGGCTTGGAGGCCTCGGCGCCAGCGCGCTCCAGCATGTCGGTGACCTGCCCCGGCGGCCAGCTGCGGGCCACGAGTGCCGCCTTGGCGTCCGCCGGCCCGTCGGAAGCCTTGATCAGGGCGATCACCTCGTCGATGTTCGCCAGGGCGACGGTCAGGCCCTCCAGGACATGGGCCCGGGCCCGGGCCTTGGCGAGTTCGTAGTTGGTGCGCCGGGTGACCACCTCGCGCCGATGGCGCAGGAACGCCTCCAGCAACTGCTTGAGGTTGAGGGTGCGCGGCTGGCCGCCATCCAGGGCGACCATGTTGATGCCGAACACCACCTGCATCTGGGTGTGTCGGTAGAGGTTGTTGAGGATCACCTCGGGCGTCTCGCCGCGTCGCAGCTCGATCACCATGCGCATGCCGTCCTTGTCGGACTCGTCGCGCAGTTCGGTGATGCCCTCCAGGCGCTTCTGCTTGACCAGCTCGCCGATCTTCTCCAGCAGCCGCGCCTTGTTGACCTGGTACGGCAGCTCGCTGACCACGATCGCCTGTTTGCCGCGGTCGTCGATGTCCTCGATCTCGGCGCGGGCGCGGATGTACACGCGGCCGCGGCCAGTGCGGTAGGCCTCGCGGATGCCGGCGGCACCGTTGATGGTGCCCGCGGTCGGGAAATCCGGGCCCGGTATGTGCGCCATCAGGTCCTCGACCGACAGGGTCTCGTCGTCGATCAGACCCACGCAGGCGTCGATCACCTCGCCCAGGTTGTGGGGCGGGATGTTGGTGGCCATGCCCACGGCGATGCCGGTGCCGCCGTTGACCAGCAGGTTCGGCAGCTTGGTGGGCAGGACGGTCGGCTCCCACTCCGATTCGTCGTAGTTGGGGATGTAGTCGACCGTGTCCTTGTCGATATCGGCCAGGATCTCGTGCGCCAGGCGCGCCATGCGCACCTCGGTGTAGCGCATCGCCGCCGGGGCGTCGCCGTCCACCGAGCCGAAGTTGCCCTGGCCGTCCACCAGCACGTAGCGCATCGAGAACGACTGCGCCATGCGCACGATGGTGTCGTACACCGCCGAGTCGCCGTGCGGGTGGTACTTACCGATCACGTCGCCGACCACGCGGGCCGACTTCTTGTACGGCTTGTTGTAGTCGTTGCCGAGCTCGCGCATCGCGTAGAGCACGCGGCGGTGCACGGGCTTGAGCCCGTCCCGGACGTCGGGCAGTGCGCGGCCCACGATCACGCTCATGGCGTAATCGAGATACGACTGCCGCATCTCGTCCTCGAGATTGATCGGCAGGATTTCCTTCGCGACCTCGGCCATAGATTCCTGCTTGCACATCCGGCGACCGCCACCGGGCGGCCGCACTGGGCGGGAAACGCGCCGCGGCCATCCGCGCGCCGCCGGATACCGGCCGGACGCGGGACGCGCGGGACGCGCCACATAAAGCGGTCAATATTAACACAGCTCGACGCCGCGGAAGGCCCCTGCGCCGGGCCCGTCTGCTATAGTGCGCGGCCTGTTGCGCCGCAGGACGGAATAGCGCGCATGAGCGACGTGGACACCCTGATTTTCCCCCGCTGGCTACTGCCGATGGCACCGGCCGACGGCGTTCTGACCGACCACGCCATCGCCGTGGACGGCGGCCGCATCGTGGCCGTGCTGCCGGCCGCGCAGGCCTGCCGCGAGTTCGACGCGCGCGAGACCGTCGAGTTGCCGGGTCACGCCCTGCTGCCGGGCTTCGTCAACGCCCACACCCATGCCGCCATGAGCCTGATGCGCGGTCTCGCCGACGACCTGCCGCTGATGGAATGGCTGGAAGGCCATATCTGGCCGGTAGAGGCCCGGTTCGTCTCCAGCGAGTTCGTCGCCCACGGCACCGAGCTGGCCGTGGCGGAGATGCTGCGCGGCGGCACCACCTGCTTCAACGACATGTACTTCTTCCCGGGCGCGGTCGCCGAGACGGCCGTGGCGGCGGGTATCCGGGCCAGCGTGGGCCTGATCCTGATCGACTTCCCCACGGCCTGGGCGGAGGGCCCCCAGGAATACCTGGACAAGGGCTTCGCGGTCCACGACAAATACAAGGGCCATCCGCTGGTCTCCAGCATGTTCGCCCCGCACGCGCCCTACACCGTCTCCGACGGTCCGCTGGGCAAGATGCGGATGTACGCGGACGAGCTGGACCTGCGGGTGCACATGCACGTGCACGAGACCGCCTTCGAGGTTGCCGAGTCCGAAAAGGCCACCGGCAAGCGGCCGCTCGCACGCCTGGACGAGCTGGGCCTGCTCAACCCCGGTCTGCTGGCGGTGCACATGACCCAGCTCACCGAGGCCGAGATCGAGGCCTGCGCCACCGCCGGCGTGCATGTCCTGCACTGCCCCGAGTCGAACATGAAGCTGGCCAGCGGCGCCTGCCCGGTCGCGGCGCTGCGGGCGGCCGGCGTGAATCTCGCCCTGGGCACCGACGGCGCCGCCAGCAACAACGACCTGGACATGATCGGCGAAATGCGCAGCGCGGCCCTGCTGGGCAAGCTCACCGCGGACGCCGCCGACGCCCTGCCCGCCGCCTCGGTCCTGCACATGGCCACCGCGGGCGGCGCCGCCGCGCTGGGCCTCGGCGACGAGATCGGCACGCTGGAGCCGGGCAAGTGGGCCGACCTCTGCGCCATCGATCTCGACCGCGTCGAGACCCGGCCGGTCTACGACCCCATCGCCCAGATCGTCTACAGCGCCGACCGCGGCCAGGTCACCGACACCTGGGTCGCCGGCCGGCGCCTACTGCGCGAGCGCGAGCTGACCACCATCGACCTGGACACCACGCTGGCGCGCACCGACGAGTGGCGCGAGCGGCTGCAAGCAACATGAACCACAGAGGCACAGAGAACACAGAGAGAAAAACGATTGACAGTACAAAGGACATGAAAAGGCCCCGGCATCACGTCGCGGGGGCAAGCGGATCAGCCGCTATCGCCGCGGCGCGGCAGCCATGCCAGGAGTTCGCATAATGCAGGAAGGACTGGAGAGGAAATTAGTAATATTCCGTGTTCTTTGCACCTTTGTGGTCAGTCACTCTGTGCCCTCTGTGTCTCTGTGGTTACTCAAATGAGCGACAACAACGCCTACACCGACGAGCTGTCCAAGTTCGCCCGGCTCGCCGAGCGCTGGTGGGACCCCGAGGGCGAGATGCGGCCGCTGCACGACATCAATCCGCTGCGGCTGGATTTCGTGGATACCCGCGAATCCCTGCAGGGCGCGCGCGTGCTCGACGTCGGCTGCGGCGCCGGCCTGCTCTCCGAGGCGATGGCCGCGGCCGGGGCCGAGGTCACCGGCATCGATCTGGCCGAGGACCTGATCGCGGCCGGACGCGCGCACGCCGCGGAGACCGGCGTCGCCGTCGATTACGAGTGCGTGAGCACCCGCGACTACGCCAACGATCATGCCGGCGAGTTCGACATCGTCACCTGCATGGAGATGCTGGAGCACGTGCCGGAACCGCAGGTGATCGTGGACGACTGCGCGCGCCTGCTGCGACCCGGCGGCGCGGCCTTCTTCTCCACCATCAACCGCAGCCCCAAGGCCTGGCTGCTGGCCATCGCCGGCGCCGAGTACGTGCTCGGCCTGCTGCCCCAGGGCACCCACGACTACGCCAAGCTGATCCGGCCCTCGGAACTGGCCGCCTGGGCGCGCGCCTCGCGCCTGGATGTGCGCGAGATCACCGGCATGCATTACAACCCCTTCCTGCACACGGCGCGCCTTACCGCGCGCCCGGACGTGAACTACTTCGTCTATGCCCGCAAGCCCTGAGACCCGCGCGGTCCTGCTGGACCTCGACGGCACCCTCCTGGACACCGCCCCCGACCTGGCCGGCGCGGTCAACGCCCTGCGCGGCGAGCACGGCCTGTCGCCCCTGCCGATCACCGACCTGCGCCCGCTGTGTTCCTGGGGCGCCCGCGGCATGCTGCGCGGCGGCATGGATATCGAGCCCGGCCACCCGGACTACGAAACCCTGCGCGATCGCTTCGTCAGCCTGTACCGGAGCCGGCTGACCGAAGCGACCCAACCCTTCCCCGGTATGCGCGAGGCGCTCGCGGCGCTCGCCGCCGACGGCTGGGCCTGGGGCGTGGTCACCAACAAGTTCGAGTCGCTGGCGGTGCCGTTGATGGAAGCGATGGTCTTCGAGCCGCCGCCCGTGTGCGTGATCGGCGGCGACTCGGCGGCGCATCCCAAGCCGCACCCGGCGCCGCTTCTGCTGGCCTGCGAGCGCGGCGGTGTCGCACCCGCCGACTGTGTCTACGTCGGCGACTCGGCCCGGGATATCGCCGCCGGCCGTGCCGCGGGCATGCGCACCGTGGCCGCGGCCTACGGCTATATCGAGGCCGACGACGCCGCCGAGACCTGGGGCGCCGACGTCCTGATCCACGACGCCGCGGAGCTGGCCATGGCCATCGCGGAAGCCGCCGGCCTCGGCCCCGTGACGGCGGACCGGTAGGAGACACCCGACGATGGCGACGAACGATTTCCTGGCGGGACGCGTGATCCTGTTGACCGGCGCCGGTGGCGGACTGGGCGGCGCCGTGGCCCGCGCCGCCGCGGCGGCGGGCGCCGAGCTGATCCTGTGCGGCCGCGACCAGGGCCGCCTGGAAACGACCTACGACACCGTGGTCGCCGACGGCGGCCCCGAGCCGGCCTTGTTCCCGATCGACTTCGGCGGGGCCGCCGAAGCCGACTACGAACGTCTGGCGGAAGGCATTGAAACGGACTTCGGCCGCCTTGACGGCATCGCCCACCTGGCCGCCGCCTTCGGCGGTCTCAGGCCGCTGGCCAGCTTCACCCTGGAGGAGTGGCAGCGCACCCTGCACGCCACCCTGACCGCGCCCTTCGCCGTCACCCGCGCCTGCCTGCCGCTGCTGCAGGCGGCGCCGGACGCCGCCGTGGTGTTCGCCGCGGACCGCCAGGCCGCGAGCGGCGCGGCATTCTGGGGCGCATACGGCGCGGCCAAGGCCGGTATCGAAACGCTCAGCGCCATGCTCGCGGCGGAATCCGGCGACGGCCTGCGGGTGCACGCCCTCGACCCCGGCCCCCTGGACACCGCCCTGCGCCGGCGCGCCTTCCCCGGCGGCGATCCGGAATCGACGCCGCCCGAGGCGGCCGCCGCCGCCTGCGTGCGCCTGCTGGGCCCGGACGGCCGCGACTTCCACGGCCGCATCGTCGGACCTGATGACCTGACTACCCGGGACTAAGAAAACACAGAGGCGCTCAGAGGCGCACAGAGGTTTTTGATGTCATGCCGGACGGCGCGCGAGCGCCGATCCGGCAAACGGGAAACAGTCGTCCCTGTGCGTCTCCTCGAGACCTCCGATCGCTACCGCCCGGTCGGGCATGACAACCACAATATTCTTCCCTCTGTGTGCCTCCGTGCGCCTCTGTGGTTAGTCAAGAGGCGGCGGGACAAGTGTCACGTAGCGTGCAGGCCCCACACAGCGGCTTGGGCCGACAAAGGCGATTGCCGTGGATCACCAGCAGGGCGTGCAGTTCGTTGAAGAAATCGGCATCGGCACCCGGCGCCGCGGCCTCGACGCCGGCGCGCAGGGCCTCGTAGCCGGCGCGCTCCGCGATCAATCCCAGGCGCTCGAAGATGCGCCAGGTGTAGGCGTCCACCACGAACACCGGCCGCTCGAAGGCATACACCAGGATATCGTCGGCGGTCTCGCGGCCCACGCCGTTGACCGACAGCAGCGCCTCTCTCAGGGATCCCGTATCCAGCCGCTCCAGGGCCGGGAAGCCGCCGGCCTCCAGGAACCAGCGGCAGAGGTTGCGCAGGCGCCGGGCCTTGATGTTGAAGTACCCGGACGGCCGGATGGCGGCCGCCAGCTCGGCCTCGGGCGCATCCAGGATCGTCTCCGGCGCCAGCCAACCGCATTCGCGCAGGCCGGCCAGGGCCTTCTCGACGTTGCTCCAGGCCGTGTTCTGGGTGAGCACGGCGCCGATCAGGATCTCGAAACGGGTCTCGGCCGGCCACCAGCCGGCGGGGCCGTGCATGGCGTACAGGCCGTCGAACACCGCCCGCAGCCGTTCAGGATCGATCGAAAGCTTCATCGGATTGGAACCACAGAGTCACAGAGAGCACAGAGCGGAAAAGAACAGCAAGAAGACTTATGTGATCTATATTCTTGCAACCTCGATTCTTGAATCTCTGTGTCCTCTGTGCCTCTGTGGTTAGCCCCGTCAACGCTTCAGGCCGACCTGCGCCGCCAGGGCGCGCACCTCGGCCTTGTCCAGCTCGCGCCAGCCGCCGGCCTTGACCCCGGTGGGCAGGGCCACCGGCCCGAAGCGCACCCGGATCAGCCGGCTTACGGTCACCCCTTGCGAGTCCCAGAGCCGGCGTACCACGCGGTTGCGGCCCTGGCGCACCACGACATGGAACCAGCGGTTGCTGCCCCGGGCGTCGGCCTCGGCCGCGATGCGTTCGAAGCGGGCCGGGCCGTCCTCCAGCTCGACGCCTTCCTGCAGGCGCGCCAGCATGGCCTCGTCCACGGGGCCGTGGACCCGGACGGCGTACTCGCGCTCCAGCTCGTAGCTGGGATGCTCCAGGCGCCGCTTGAGCTCGCCGTCGGTGGTCAGCAGCAGCAGACCCGAGGTGTTCACGTCCAGCCGGCCCACCGCCAGCCAGCGTCCGCCCTTGAGGCGCGGCAGGCGCCGGAACACGGTGGGCCGGCCTTCCGGATCGCGCCGGGTGACCACCTGGTCGACATGCTTCTTGTACGCCAGCACCCGGCAAGGCACGCGCTGCCCGCGCGCCGGGTTCACCGGCCGGCCGTCGATCTCCACCCGGTCGCCGGGGCCGGCGGTGTCGCCGACCCGGGCGACGCGGTCGTTGACCTTCACCCGCCCGTCGGCGATCCAGCGCTCGATCTCGCGTCGCGAGCCGTAGCCGGCCTGGGCCAGCAGTTTGTGCAGTCGTTCGGCCATTCGGTCTCTCAGTGCACGGCGTCGCTGGCGGGCGGGCTCGGCGGCGGGGTCGTCGTATCGTCCCCGCCGTCTTCCCGCTCCGGCGTCTCGCCCTGGAGGCTCGCCGCGGCGGCGTCCAGGTCGTCGAGATCGCGCAGCTCGGGCAGCGCCGGCAGATCCTCCAGGCGCTTCAGGTTGAGGTCGTCCAGCAACTGCCGGGTGGTGCCGAAAAGCGCCGGGCGCCCCGGCACCTCGCGGTAACCGACCACCTTGATCCATTCCCGTTCCTGGAGGGTCTTGATGATCGAGGACGACAACGACACGCCGCGAACGTCCTCGATCTCGCCGCGCGAGATGGGCTGGCGGTAGCAGATCAGCGCCAGGGTCTCGAGCAGCGCCCGCGACAGCCGCGGCGGCCGCTCTTCCCAGAGCTTGCCCACCAGCCCCGCGTAATCCTCCCGAACCTGGAAGCGCCAACCGCCGGCGACCTCGGACAGGGCCACGGCGCTGCCCTCGTAGGCCCGCGCCAGGGCGCCCAGGGCCGTGCGCAGGGCCTTGCGGTCGGGGGTGCCGGCATCGTCGGCCAGCAGCGTCTCGAGCTGCGACAGCGACAGCGGGCCGTCGGCGGCCATCAGCAACGCCTCCACGCAGCGGACCAGGGTTTCGGGTACCTCGGTTTCAGTCATAGTCCGCGTCCTCGATCACGTCGTTCTCCCCCGCCCGGTCGCCGCGGGCGCCGGCCACCGCCACCTGCAGCGGCGCGAAGGGGGCATCCTGCCACAGCTCCACCAGGGCGCCGCGCACCAGTTCCAGGATGGCGAGGAAGCCCACCACCACGCCGAGCCGCCCCTCGGCGGGGTCGATCAGCTCGGTGAAGGGCACCCGACGGCCGCCGTGCAGCCGCTGCAGGATGCCGCTCATACGCTCGCGCACCGACAGCGGCTCGCGTTGCACGTGGTGGTGGCTGAACAGCTCGGCCCGCTGCATCACGTCGCGGAAGGCCGCCAGCAGTTCCGCCAGCTCGGGCACCGGCTGTGGCACGTCGACATCGAAGCGCACGGGCGGCAATTGCACCGGGGCGATGTCGCGGCCGACACGGGGCAACTCGTCCAGCGCCTCGCCGGCGCTCTTGAAACGCTCGTATTCCTGCAGGCGCCGGACCAACTCGGCGCGCGGATCCTCGCCCTCCTCTTCCTCCGGCGCCGGCCGCGGTAGCAGCATGCGCGACTTGATCTCGGCCAGCATGGCCGCCATCAGCAGGTATTCGCCGGCCAGCTCGATCTCCAGCTCCTGCATCAGATCGATGTAGCCCATGTACTGCTCGGCGATGCGGTGCACCGGGATGTCGAGGATGTCCAGGTTCTGGCGCCGGATCAGGTAGAGCAGCAGGTCCAGCGGCCCCTCGAACGCCTCCAGGATGACCCGCAGCGCATCCGGCGGGATATAGAGGTCGTCCGGCAACTTCTCCAACGGCCGGCCGGCGACCAGGACCTCGTCGAGTACGGCGTCGTTGCCGGCGGGTGCTTCCATGGACGGGGGATGCGCGTGGGTAGGGTATCTAGGGGCCAGGATAGCCCGCTAGGCGGTCCGTGTCTGCGCCGGCGGCGCTCATCCCCGCGGCAGGAAGCCGGTGGCGGCGAAGGCCCGCTCCAGCGTGGGCGCGGCGCGCTCGGCGGCGGCCGCCGCGCCGTCGGCCAGGATCGCGTCCAGCCGCCCGGTGTCTTCCCGCAGCTCGCGGTAGCGGGCCTGGATCGGCTCCAGGAAGGCCACCACGGCGTCGGCGAGATCACCCTTGAGACGGCCGTAGCCGCCGTCGCCGTAACGCGCCTCCAGGTCGGCGATGTTTTCGCCCGTGACCGCGGAGAAGATCGACAGCAGGTTGGAGACGCCGGGCTTGTCCGCCGGATCGAAACGCACCTCCGAGCCGGAGTCGGTGACCGCCCGCTTGATCTTCTTGACCACCCGCTTGGGCTCGTCCAGCAGGGCCACGTAATTGCCCTCGGCGTCGTCGGACTTGGACATCTTGGCGGTCGGATCACCCAGGCTCATGATGCGCGCGCCCACCTCCGGGATGAACGGCTCGGGCACCTTGAACAGTTCGGTGTCGTAGCGCGCGTTCACGCGCTGGGCCAGGTTCCGGGCCAGCTCCAGGTGCTGTTTCTGGTCCTCGCCCACCGGCACCGCGTCGGTCTGGTAGAGCAGGATGTCGGCCGCCATCAGCACCGGGTATCCGAACAGGCCGGCGTTGATATTGTCCGCGTGCCGCCTGGCCTTGTCCTTGAACTGGGTCATGCGGTTGAGCTCGCCCATGGACGTGTGGCAGTTGAGCAGCCAGGCGAGCTGGGTGTGCGCGGGCACGTGCGACTGCACGAACAGTGTCGCGCGCTCGGGATCGAGGCCGCAGGCCAGGTACAGGCACAGGAATTCGCGGCAGCGTTCGCGCAGGACCTCGGGCTCCTGGCGCACGGTGATCGCGTGCAGGTCGACCAGGGTGAACAGACAATCGTGCGTGTCCTGCATGGCCACCCAGTTCTTGAGGGCGCCGATGTAGTTGCCGATGGTCAGCCGCCCCGACGGCTGGATGCCGGACAGGACGACGGGCTTGCGCGCGGTCTCGTTCACGATGGACTCGGTTCTGCCTGCTGGGGATCAGGCGGCATTATACGGGTCCGTGATCGGTGATTGGTGATTGGTCGAAGAGACGGGAATACTCATCCGACCAATCACAAACCAATAGCATCGAGCGGCCCGCGGCCCTCGCGCAGCACCTTGGGCACGGCCCCGGTCAGGTCCAGCACCGTGGTGGGGTCGACGTGACAGGGGCCGCTGTCGACGATCACGTCCACTTCCTTGCCGATGCGTTCCTCCACGTCCATCGGGTCGGACAGGGGCAGGTCGTCGCCGGGCAGCAGCAGGGTCACCGACATCACGGGCTCGTCCAGTGCCTCGGCGATCGCCTGCGCCGTGCGATGCGCGGGCACGCGGATGCCGATGGTCTTGCGCTTGGGATGCCAGAGCCAGCGCGGCACCTGGCGGGTGGCCGGCAGCACGAAGGTATAGGGTCCGGGCGTGGCCGCCTTGAGCAGCCGGAAATTGGCGTTCTCCACCTTGGCGTAGCTCGCGATCTCGGACAGGTCGCGGCAGATCAGGGTGAAGTAATGCTCGCGGCCGAAGCCGCGCAGCCGGTGGATGCGCTCGATCGCGGCCTTGTCGCCGATGGCGCAGCCCAGGGCATAGGACGAATCCGTGGGATAGGCGATCACGGCGCCCTCGCGCAGCCGTTCGGCCACGCGTGCCACGAGGCGGGGCTGGGGATTCTCCGGATGTATCTTCAGGTATTCCATCGGCGTGCGCGCAATCGTGACGGCCGGGGCCGCGCGGAGGGGCATTGTCGCATTGCCGAGCGCGTGACGCCGACCCGGGCCACGGAGGTACAATGCCGCGCATGAAAGCGCTGATCGATTACCTGCCGCTGATCGCCTTCGGCGGCGCCTATTTCGTGTACGACATCTATGTCGCCACCGGCGTGCTGATGGCGGCGCTGGTGCTGCTGGTGGCTTTTCACCGCGTCGCCTACGGCGAGTGGCACCGCATGCACTTGGCCACCGCCGCCCTGGCATTGGTGTTCGGCGGCATGACCCTGGCCGTGCACGATCCGATGTTCATCAAGGTCAAACCGACCGTGCTCTACCTGCTGTTCGCCGCGGTGCTCGGCGGCAGCCACTTCATCGGCGAACGCCCCGTGATCCAGCGTGTGCTCGCCGCCCAGCTCGTGCTGCCGGACCGGGTCTGGCGCAACGTGAGTTGGCTGTGGGTGGGCTTTTTCGTGCTATGCGCGGCGCTCAACCTGATTATCGCCTTCAACTTCAGCGAGACCGCCTGGGTCAACTTCAAGCTGTTCGGCACGCTGGCCCTGACGCTGCTGTTCGTGATCGGCCAGGGTCTGTACCTGTCGCCGTATCTCAAGGAGCAGGAGGAATGATGCTGTACGCGATCATCGGCTTCGACGTCGCGAATTCCGGCCCGCTCCGGTCCGCCGCGCGTCAGGCCCATCTCGCCCGACTGGATGCGCTGCGCGATGCCGGACGCCTGGTGCTGGCGGGCCCGTACCCGGCGGTGGATGCCGAGGATCCGGGCGAGGCCGGCTTCGAGGGCAGCCTGGTGGTGGCGGCGTTCGAGGATCTGACCGCGGCGCGGGCCTGGGCGGACGCCGACCCCTATGTCGAGGCGGGCGTCTATCGCGAGGTCGTGGTCAAGCCGTTCAAGAAGGTGTTGCCATGACGGCGCAGCGTGTGGAACGCATCCGCGAGAGATTGCGCGAGGGTCTCGACACGGACGAGATCACGGTCGCCGACGAGAGCCACAAGCACATCGGGCATCCGGGCGCGCGCAGCGGCCTGGGCCATTTCGCCGTGCGGGTGCGCAGCCCGGCCTTCGCCGGCAAGTCGATGATCGAACGCCACCGCCTGGTCTACGAGGCGCTGGGCAACATGATGCAGACCGATATCCACGCGGTCTCCATCCGGGCCCTGGCGCCCGAGGAGTAGGCGCCGGCATCCCCGGCCGCGGCTAGGCGAGGGTCCGGCGCAGCCAGTCGTCCAGCCAGTCGCGCGTCACGTCGTCCAGACGCCGGACTTCGCGCTCTCCCGCCGGCCCCGCCAGCAACAACAGCGGCCGGAAACCGTCGAACGCGGCCTCCACGGCGCCGGTCTCGGTCTCGACCGTGCACAGCCGGCACAGGGCCTCGCCGCCGTCGGCCTCGCGATAACGACCGCCGGCATCGCGCGCGGCGGCCTCCATGGCCGGACGCACGGTCTCTTCCAGCCGGGCCTCGGCCTGGGCGGCGATACGCTCGTGCCGCTCGCGCAGACGTTCGGCATCGTCGGCCTTGGACTGGACTTCGCCGGTCGTGACCTGCAGCCAGGTTCGCGCCATTCGTTGCCTCCTCAGTTTTCCGGTGCCAGCCGCAACAGCGGGGCCTTGCCGGCGTCGACGAGTAAATAAAGATAGCCGTCCGGCCCCTGGCGCACGTCGCGGATGCGCATGCCCGCGTCGTCCAGGAGGCGCTGCTCGGATACCACCTTCCGGCCGTCCAGCGTCAGCCGCGCCAGATGGGTCATGCGCAGCGCGCCGACGAAAAGATCGCCTCGCCACGCCGGGAAGACATCGCCGGTATAGAACGTCATGCCCGACGGCGCGATCGACGGTGTCCAGTGGTGGATCGGCGAGACATAGCCCGCCACGGGCGGTTCGGGCGCGAAGCGCTCGCCGGAGTAGGCGCGGCCGTACGTGGTCTCCGGCCAGCCGTAATTGGCGCCGGCCTCCAGGACATTGATCTCGTCGCCCCCCAGCGGTCCGTGCTCATGCAACCAGATACGGCCGGTCCCGGGATGCACGGCGATGCCTTGCGCGTTGCGGTGGCCGTAACTGTAGATGGCGTCGTGGGCGCCGGGATCGTCGACGAAGGGATTGTCGGCGGGAATCGAGCCGTCCGGATTGAGGCGCAGCACCTTGCCGTGCAGCTTGCCCAGGTCCTGAGCGTTGTCCTTTTGCCCGCGGTCGCCGGTGGTGACGAACAGATAACCCTCGTGGAACAGCAGGCGGGAACCGAAATGGCGGCCGCCCTCGACGAAGGGCGCCGCCGTGATCAGGACCTCGAGATCCTCAAGCGTGTGATCCACCAGCCGGCCGCGGGCGACGCGGGTGGCATAGCCGCCCTCCCCGGCCACGGCATAGCTCAGGTAGACCCAACCATTGTCGGCGAACGCCGGATGCAGGGCCACGTCCAGGAGGCCGCCCTGATTGATCGCGGCCACCTCGGGCACGCCGTAGACGCCGCAGATTCGATCGCCGTCCGCGTGGACCCGGCTGAGACGGCCGCGACGCTCGGTCACCAGGTAATCGCCACCGGGCAGGAAGGCCAACCCCCAGGGATTGGCGAAACCGTCGGCCACGGTCTCCAGCCGGAACCCCGGCGACTGCGCCACGGCCGCCTGCATGCCCGCCAGGAGCAGGCATGCCATCAGCGCTACCGCTGTGGCGGAACGGCATCCATGGGCGCGCCGGGATGGCATCATCGGGGTCTCCGGGATCGGGTGCGAGGGCAACAGACTAATCGCCGGCCAGCAGGGCCTCAAGCTCGGCCTGGTCGATCACCGGTACTTTCAGCCGTTCGGCCTTGTCCCGCTTGGAGCCGGGGCTCTCGCCGGCCACCACGTAATCGGTCTTGCGCGAGACGCTGGACGTGACCCGGCCGCCGGCGGCCTCGATACGGGTCTTGGCCTCGTCGCGACTCCAGTCCGGCAGCGTGCCCGTGAGCACGAAGGTCTTGCCGGAGAGCGGCTGGGGATGGTCGCCGTCGCCGCCGGGACTGTCCCACGCGACGCCGATCTCCCGCAGCGATCGAATGACCTCGAGGTTGTGCGATTCGGTGAGGAAATCCGCGATCTGGCCGGCCACGCGCGGGCCGACGTTCGGCACGCGGCGCAGCTCGAGGCCGGCGAGCCGCTTGTCGATCGCCGCCGGCTTGTCCTCCTCCGCCCGCGCCGCGGCCCGCTCCCGCGCGTACTCGCGCGCGGCCTCCGCCAACGGCTCGAGGCCGCGGAAGTGCAGCGCCAGGTCCCGCGCCATGGTGTCGCCGACCTCCCGGATGCCCAGGGCGAACAGGAAACGGTCGAGGGTCGTGCGCTTGCTGCGCTCGATCGAATCGAGCAGGTTCGCGACCGATTTCTCCCCGAACCCCTCGCGCTCGACCAGTGCTTCTCGGTGATCCGCCAGGCGGAAGATGTCGACCGGTGACGTCAGCAGACCCTCGTCCACGAACTGCTCGATCTGGCGCTGCCCCAGACCTTCGATATCCAGCGCCCGCCGCGAGACGAAATGCTTGAGGGCTTCCTTGCGCTGCGCGGCGCAGACCAGGCCGCCCGAGCACCGGGCCACCGCCTCGCCCTCGGGGCGTTCGACCTCCGAGCCGCATACCGGGCAGGTCACCGGCAACTCGATCCGGCGCGCGTTGCGCGGCCGCTTCTCGGGCAGCGCGCGCACGATCTCGGGGATGACGTCCCCGGCACGGCGCACCACCACGGTATCGCCGATGCGCACGTCCTTGCGCTCGATCTCGTCCATGTTGTGCAGGGTGGCGTTGGACACGGTCACGCCGCCGACGAACACCGGCTCCAGCCGCGCGACCGGGGTCAGCGCTCCCGTGCGGCCGACCTGGAACTCGACCTCGCGCAACGTCGTGGTCGCCTCCTCGGCCGGGAACTTGTGGGCGATCGCCCAGCGCGGGGCCCGGGCCACGAAACCCAGTTCTTCGCGCTGGGTCTCGTCGTCCACCTTGTAGACGCAGCCGTCGATCTCGTAACCCAGGGCATCGCGCCGTTCCAGCATGTCCCGGTAATAATCCCGGCAACCGGCCAGCCCCTCGACGCGGCGCATGTGCTCGTTGACCGGCAGGCCCCATGCGCGCAGCCGATCCATCACCGCGAGGTGTGAGCGCGGCAGGTCGATCCCCTCGGCGATACCGACCCCGTAGACGTACAGGAACAGCGGCCGCCGGGCGGTGACGCGGGAGTCGAGCTGGCGCAGGCTGCCGGCGGCGGCGTTGCGCGGATTGACGAAGGTCTTCTCGCCGGCCGCCTCCAGGTCCCGGTTGAGGGCGGCGAAATCCGCGAGCGGGATCAGCACCTCGCCGCGGACCTCGATCAGGGCGGGCGGGTCGTCGGCGCGCAGGCGCAGCGGCAGGTTGCGGATGGTCCGGACGTTGGCGGTGATGGCCTCGCCGTTGACGCCGTCGCCGCGGGTGGCGCCGCGTTCCAGCACCCCGTCGCGGAAGGTGAGGTTGACGGCGACGCCGTCCAGCTTGGGCTCGGCGGCATAGGTCACCGCGTCCGTGCCGAGCCCCTCGCGTACCCGCCGGTCGAATTCCGCCAACTCGTCGTCGTCGAAACAGTTCTCCAACGACAGCATGGGCACCCGGTGGGCGACGCTCTCGAACGCATCCGCCGGCGGCGCCCCCACCTTGCGGGTCGGCGAGTCGTCGGTGGCCAGTTCGGGCCGCTCGGCCTCCAGGTCCTGGAGCTCGCGGAAGAGGCGGTCGTACTCGGCATCCGATATCACCGGCTCGTCGAGCACGTAGTAGCGGTAGTTATGCTCCTGCAGGGCCTCGCGCAATTCCGCCGCGCGCGCGGCCGGGTTCTTGCCCGCGCTCATCCGGGCGTCAGCGTCCGGCCCGGACCCGCTGCCGCCGGTCCAGTTCCGCGACCTGATCGAGCATGTACTGCGCGGTCTGGTTGGTCAGCAGGCTGCGCTTGTCGTCCAGCACCTCGCCGCCGAGATCCTCGGCCAGCGCGCGGGCGGTATCCAGCATGTCGCGCATGGCGCGGGTGCCCTCGATCGGCCCCGGCAGCACCAGGAAAATCGCCAGGCCGGGCGTGCGCAGGTGATCCTGCTCCACCGGGTCCAGGAAACCGGGCTTGAGCATGTTGGCCACCGAATAGACCGACTCGGGCACGCCGTTGACCTCGGTGATGCGGTGATAGATGTCGTGGAGCCCGAACTTCAGCTTCTGGTCCTGCAAGGCCCTGTGGATGTCGGGACCGTCCAGGAAGCTGCCGTCGCGGCTGGCCACATGCAGCACGAACAGGCTTTCCTCGCCGGCGGGCGGGCGCTGCGGTCGGACCTCTTCGACCCCGGAATCGGCCTTCTGGTCGTCACTGCCCCCGGGTTCGGTATGGAAGGCCTGCCAGAAGGAATCGTCGTCGCCGGCGGTCCGGGCCCGCCCGGCGCGGCGGTCCTGGTCCGGCGCCGGCTTTGCCGCGCCGTCGTCGGATCCCGCCCCCGCGGACGACGATGCGCCACCGCTGACGGTACGCACGCCCACGATGTAGGAATCGCCGCCGAGGGACTCGCCGCGATCGTCCCGGCCGCCGCCGGATTCCTCGTCCAGGCCCTGCCAGGGATCGTCCCCGCCCTGCCGGCGCAGATACCAATAGGCGGCGGCCACCGCGGCGATCACCAGTATCAACAACAGCCACTGTATGCCTGACATATACGCTTCGCTCTGTGTGCGTCGTGATCCGTGATTGGTGATTCGTGATCGGCCCTCGGGCACGATCACCCGGCAACGGGCCACCAACCGCGGTCGTACTAGCCTGCCATCTCCAGGGCCTGCTCGATATCCACGCTGACCAGCCGGGACACGCCCGGTTCCTGCATGGTAACGCCGTGCAACTGCTGCACCAGCTCCATGGTCAGCTTGTTGTGCGTGATCACGATGAACTGGACGTGCTCCGACATCTGCCGCACGAGGTCGCAGAAGCGAGCCACGTTGGCGTCGTCCAGCGGCGCGTCGATCTCGTCGAGCATGCAGAACGGCGCCGGGTTCAGTTCGAACAGCGCGAACAGCAGCGCCACCGCGGTCATCGCCTTCTCGCCGCCGGACAGCATCTGGATGGAGGCATTGCGCTTGCCGGGCGGGCGCGCCATCACCCGGACACCGGTCGCCAGCAGATCGTCCTCGGTGAGTTCCAGCCGCGCCTCGCCGCCGCCGAAGAGCACCGGGAACAGCGCCCCGAAACGCTCGTTGATGCGCTCGTAGGTATGGCGGAAACGGCTGCGGGTCTCGCGGTCGATCTTGGCGATGGCCTGCTCCAGCGTCGCCAGGGCCTCCGAGAGGTCGGTGTGCTGTTCCTGCAGGTAGGTCTCGCGCTCCTGCTCGCTCTCGAACTCCTCGATCGCGGCCAGGTTGATCGCGCCCAGGCGCTGGATACGCCGTTCCAGGGCATCGATGCGGCCCTCCCAGTCCTCGGGTGTGGCGTCATCGGGCAGTTCCGCCACCAGGGCCGCCGGGGCGTGGCCGGTCTCGGCGAGCTGCTCCTCGATACCCTGGCGGCGCACGGCCGCGGTCTCGTAGGCGACACGGCTCTGCTCCGCGGCCTCGCGGGCCTCCTCCACCGCGGCTTCCGCGGCGCGGGCCTGACGGGTGACCTCCTCGACCCGCGTCTCGGCGGCCGCGAGGCGCTCGCGGGCGGTATCCAGGGCCCGGCGGGCTTCGTCCCGCCGGGTCTCGGCGGCCTCCTTGCCCCGGTCGCCGGCCTCCGTCTCGCGTTCCTCCGCGAGTTCGCGGCCGAGCGTGTCGCGACGCTCGGCCGTGCGCCGCCGGCGCTCGGTCAATTCCTGGCGCCGGCGCTCGGCGGCCTCCAGCTCGCTGCGCCGGCCCGCCAGAGACAGCTCCAGCGACTGCCGCCGCTCGCCGGCGCGTTCGCGGGCCGCGCGGGCATTGTCGCGCTCCTCGCGCAACCGCTGCAGCCGTTCCTGCATCGCCTGACGACGCTGGACGAACTCGCGGGCGGCGTCCGCCACCGTATCCAGGCGGCGACGCGCCTCCGCGATCGCCGCCTCGCGCTCGTCGCGGCGCTGCCGCAAATCCTCGATCTCGGCGTCCAGCTCACGGCCACGGCGCTGGACCTGCTCGGCGCGCACGCTCAGACCCTGGCGTTCCGCCAGGCGCTCGCCGTGCCGCCGCCGCAGGTCGTCCAGGCGCGAGCCATGATCGCCGCGCGCGCTCTCCGCCTCGTCCAGGCGCCGGCGGATATCGGCCAGGGTCTCGGCGCCCTCGCGCTCGGCCGTCTCCAGACGGGCCACCTCGCGGCGCGCCTCGTCGATCCCCTGCTCGCGCCGCAGCACACCCTGCTCGGCATCCTCGGTACGCGGGGTACGGACCCAGCCCGGACCGAAACAGACGCCGTCGCGGGTCACCAGCATCTGGCCCTCGTCCAGGGCGGACAATGCCGCGTGCGCCGCGGACGTGTCCTCGACCAGGAAGATGCGACGGGCGACCCGGCGCAGCGCCGGCGGCGCGTCCAGCACCGCCGCCAGACTGGTACTGCCGCCCGGTCCCGGCGGCGGCTCGCGGCCGTCGTCGTCCCCGTCCGCGGCGAGCAGGGTCAGGCTCTGTTCCGGCCATTGCGACAGCCGGGCCACGCGATCCGCGAGGCCCGGCACGGCCAGGGCCCGCAGGAAACCGCCGAGCGCCGTCTCGGCGG
Organism: Salinisphaera sp. PC39; assembly: GCF_040361335.1. Taxonomy (NCBI): domain Bacteria; kingdom Pseudomonadati; phylum Pseudomonadota; class Gammaproteobacteria; order Salinisphaerales; family Salinisphaeraceae; genus Salinisphaera; species Salinisphaera sp. PC39. The sequence continues at coordinate 92,690 of NZ_APNM01000013.1, forward strand.
CGGTCTCCCAGCCCTCGGCCACGCGCACCGAGTGGGCGACGCCGGCGGCGTCGGTCCAATCCTGTTCGGCGAGCCAACCCTGTACGCTGTCGTCGTCCTCGCGCAGGGCCGCCTGCTGCAGGGCTTCGAGAGAACTCAACCGCCCCCGGGCGTTGGCCAGCGCCTGCCGGACCTCGTGCAGCGTCGCATCCTGCCGGGCGCGTTCGTCGCGTAGCCGCTGCGCCTCGGCGGCGACCGCCTCGTGGTCGGACTGCAGGCCGGCCAGCTCGGCGTTCAGCCGGGACAGGGCGTCCTCGGTCTCGGCCAGGGCCCGTTGCGGCGCGTCCGCATCCAGGCGCTGACGCTCGCCGAGCCGCTTGTCCAGCCGCTCGCCGATATCGGCCAGCTCGGCCTCGAGGTGTTCCAGGCTGGCGCGCTCGGCCTGCGCCCGCTGCACCGGGTTGTCGTCCTCGTTGAGGGATTCCCACTCGCGCTCGCCCTCGCGCGCCGCGGACTCCGCCTGCGCCAGGCGTTCTCCCGCGCTCTCGGCCTCGCGCTCGGCCTCGGCCAGCTCCCGGGTCCGGGTCTCGATGGCCTCGCGAAGTTCTTCCGCCGACCGCGCCTCGGCCCGGTCACGCTCGTCCAGTTCCGCGAGCTGACGCTCCAGGTCGGCATGCTCGGTCTCCCGCACCTGTCGCAATTCGCGGGCGTGCGCCAGGGCCTGCTCGACCCGGGCGACCTCGGCCTCGGCGGCGTAGAAATCGGCCTGCAGCCGCTGGCATTCCTCGCCGGCGGTCTGCTGCTCGCCGCGCCGGCGCTCGGCCTCGCCCCCGATCTCGCGGACCCGGCCGCGGGCCGTCTCCAGATCGTGCTTGCGGGCCTCCAAGGTCTCGCGGTGCTTTTCGGCCTCGGCATGCAGACCGCGCCAGCGCAGGGCCAGCAGCTCGGCGCGCAGGCGACGCTCCTCGGCCTTGTACTGCTTGTACTTCTCGGCGTTGGCGGCCTGGCGCTTGAGTTGCGCCAGCCGCTGCGCGACCTCGGCGATGAGATCGCTGACCCGATCCAGGTTCTCGCGCGTGTGTCGGATGCGGTTCTCGGTCTCGCGCCGGCGTTCCTTGTACTTGGAGATACCGGCGGCCTCCTCCAGCACCTGGCGCATGTCCTCGGGCTTGGCCTCGATCAGCCGGTTGACCGCCCCCTGCTCGATCACCGCGTAATTGCTGCGCCCGCCCAGGCCGGTGCCCAGGAACAGGTCCACCACGTCGCGGCGCCGGCAACGGGAGCCGTTGATGTAGTACTGGGAACCGCCGTCGCGGCTGAGCTCGCGGCGCACGGCGATCTCGGCGAAGGCCGCGTACTGGCCGCCCAGCTTGCCGTCGCTGTTGTCGAAGAGCAGCTCGATCGCGGCCCGCCCCACCGGCTTGCGGGCCTTGGAGCCGTTGAAGATCACGTCCTCCAGGGCCTCGCCGCGCAATTGCTTGGCGCTGGACTCGCCGGTGACCCAGCGGACCGCGTCGATCACGTTGGACTTGCCGCAGCCGTTGGGCCCCACGATCCCGGTGAGGTTGCTGGTCAGCCGCAGCGTCGTGGGATCGACGAAGGACTTGAAGCCGGCGAGTTTGATGGCGCTCAGCCGCATTCGAAAATCATTAACCGGAAAAGCCGAAGCACGCAGCCGCTATGAAGGTCGTGGCATCTGACGCCGGCCGCAGCACGAGCCGGCGCCGGGCTGGAGCGAAAGCCGTAGCTGGTACTACGGCTTGAGTGAAGCCCAAGCCGGGCGCATCGCCCCGAGAGGCGGAGCGGGGCCCCGCCACGCAGTGGTGGGGTGCGACCCTCGGCGGGGCGATTCCGCCCGATGGCGGCAGAAGGCGATGGTCCGCCCGCCGGCGGTCGCATCCCGGCTGCGCCTGGAACCCTGCTCCTCGCCTCAGGCGGACAGGGCAAGTCAGGGCCACGACAGCGCGAGACAGCCCAGACCTGCTGAGATACTTGTAAAGTCGCATACGTCTATCACAAATGGTTATTCGGCGACGGGCAGTTACGCTGTCTCGCGCGAATTCATGGCGGCTGCGGGCTTAGTGTACCCTACCGCCTTCCGCGTACCGATACCCGACGCCATAGCCCAGCCGAACGCGATGCCCAGCAAGCCGAGCAAAGACCTGGAGACATTTCCTAATCCCGAGCCCGGGCGCGACTACACCATCCGCATGCGCATCCCGGAGTTCACCTGCCTGTGCCCCAAGACCGGGCAGCCGGACTTCGCCACCCTGCACCTGGCCTATGTGCCGGAGGCGACCTGCGTGGAGCTGAAGTCGCTCAAGCTCTATATCTGGTCGTTCCGGGACGAAGGCGCATTCCACGAGGCGGTGACCAACCGCATCCTGGACGACCTGGTGACGGCGACGCGGCCACGGTTCATGCGCCTGACGGCGGAGTTCTACGTGCGCGGCGGCATCGACACCACGGTGGTGGCCGAGCACCGGGCCGACGGCTGGACGCCGCCGCCCCCGGTGAGCCTGCCCTAGACGATCCCGGCTAGCGCAGCACCAGATTGTTGCCCTCGACGCGGACCTTGTCGCCCACGGACAGCATGCTGGCGTCGGCCACCTGGACCACCTGGGAGCCCCCGCTCTCCATGGCCACGGTGACCTCGTAATAGGTCTTGGCACGCAGCCGCTTCTCGGCCTCGTTGCCGGCGATGGCGCCGCCGATGCCGCCGACGATCTTGGCGATATCCTTGCCGCTGCCGCTGCCGATCTGGTTGCCGGCGACCACGCCGACGATGGCGCCGCCGACGGCGCCGGCACCGCTGCTCTCGCCCTTGACCGTGACCTTGTCGATGGCGGTCACCCGGCCGCAATCCGCGCACACCGGCGCGGGCGCCGGTTTCGGCGCCGGCTTGGAGGCCGGGGCCGGCTCCGCGGCGGCCTGCTCCTGGGATTCGTCCGCCCGCGGCTCGTCGGTATCGTCGCCCAGCGGACAACCGGCGAGCAGGGCCGTGGCGACCAGGGGCGCGAGATACCGCAGGAATCGCTTGCCGTGTGTCATGATCGGTCTCCGGATACCAGGGATGTGACGCCCACACTGTAACCCAGGAGGTAATGATTTGAGACCGATCGGCGACATGGCGCGGGGACCGGCCTATCTCTGGCAGGGCTTCGCGCTGATCCGGGAGCCGGGGCTGCGGAGCGTGGTCGCCCTGCCCCTGGCGATCAACGTGATCGTGATCGCGGGCCTGCTGTGGCTGTTCGGCAGCCAGTGGTCGGTGTGGCTGGACGCCTGGCTGGCGGGCCTGCCGGGCTGGCTCGCGTGGCTGGAATCGGTGCTCTGGTGGTTGGGTTTCCTGCTGGCCATCCTGCTGTTCTGCTACTTCTTCACCCTGCTCGCCAACCTGATCGCGGGCCCGTTCAACGGCATCCTCTCGTCGCGGGTGGAGCGTCACCTGACCGGCCACGAGCCCGAGACCGGCATGACCCTGTGGGGCGAGATCGCCGACGGCGCCGTGGGCGAGGCCCGTCGGCTACTCTATTACGCGGGCCGGGCGCTACTCCTGGGCTTGCTGAGCCTGGTGCTGCTTTTCATCCCGGTGGTCAACGCCCTGGTCCCGATCCTGTGGTTCGCCTTCGGCGCCTACATGCTGGCCTTCGAGTATCTGGACGCGCCGATGGGCAATCGCGGCCTGCCGTTCGCGATCAAGCGCCGCAGGCTCGCCGAGCGCCGCTGGCTGGGCCTGGGCTTCGGCGGCACGGTCACACTGATCACCGCCCTGCCCCTGATCAACCTGGTGGTGATGCCCGCCGCGGTGGCCGGGGCCACCGCCCTCTGGCTGGCCGAGATGGAGGGCCGGGAATGAACGGTTTTGCAAGCCGGCTGATCTGCCTTTGCTGCCTGCCGCTGGCGGCCGCCGCGGCGCCTCAGCCGCGGCCGGCCGTGACGGTCTTCGAGGGCGCCGCCTCGCTGAACGAGACCTGCGAGACGGCCCTCGCCCGGGCCCGCGCGGACGCGGACGAGATCCGCGCCGTGCCGGAAGCCGACGCCGGCGTCGCGAATGTCCTCGCGGCGTGGGATCGCATGAACATCCGGCTGGAGGACGGCATCTACCCCGCGCATCTGCAGGCCTACGTGCATCCGGACGCGGCGGTCCGCGCCGCCGGCCAGGACTGCATCCTGGCCGCCAATCGCCTGGAGACCGAGCTCTTCCAGGACGTCGCGCTGCACCGGCGGGTCGCGGCCGCCGCCCCCGCCGACGCCGTGGATCGCGAGCTGCGCCGCACGCTGCTCGAATCCTTCGAGGACACGGGCGTATCACTGCCTCCCGCCAGGCGCGCGCGGGCCAAGGCCCTGCTCGAACGCATCGAGGCCCTGGGACAACGATTCCAGAGCAACCTGCGCGAGAACGACGACACGCTGGTCTTTCCCGCCTCCGCGCTGGCGGGACTACCCGACGCCTATCTGGATCGGGTCGAACGGCGCGAGGACGGCGGCATCGAGGTCGGTTTCGACTACCCCGAGTACTTCCCGTTCATGGCCCACGCCGAGGACGCCGCCGCCCGCGAGCGTTACTACCGCGCCTTCGTGAACCGCGGCGGCGAGAAGAACCTGGCCCTGCTGCGCGAACTGACTCGACTGCGGCAGGAACTCGCCGGCCTCTACGATCTGCCGGGCTACGCCCATTACGCCACCCGGCGGCGCATGGTCGGGGATCCGGCGACCGTGCACCGGTTCCTGATCCGGGTGGACACCGCGGTCACGCCGCTGGCGCGCCGCCAAGTCGGGACGCTGGCGGCACTGAAGGCCGAGCGCGTCGGTCGCGAGACCGCCCGCCTGCGGCCCTGGGACAAGGACTTCTACCTGGAACGGCTGCGCCAGCGACGCTACGACATCGATCAGGAGGCCCTGCGGCGGTATTTCCCGATGCCGCAAATGACCGACTGGGTGCTGGCGCTGGCCGCGGATCTCTACGACCTGCGTTTCGAGCGCGCCGATGTCCCGGTTTGGCACGACTCGGTCACCTATTACGATGTCCGAGACGCCGGCACCGGGGCCTTCCTCGGCGGCCTTTATCTGGATCTGTACCCGCGTTCCGGCAAGTACGGCCACGCCGCCGCCTTCTCGGTCCGCAGCGCCAGTACCCGGGCGGGCCGGACGCCGATCTCCGTGCTGGTGACCAACTTCGAGCGCACCGGACTCACGCATCGCGAGGTCGAGACCTATCTCCACGAGATCGGGCACGCCCTGCACAACATCGTCTCGGGCACGCGTTACAGCCTGCACAGCGGCACCCAGGTGGCGCTCGACTTCGTGGAGGCGCCGTCACAAATGCTGGAGGAATGGGCCCGACGGCCGGAGACCCTGGCCCGCATCGCCGATGTCTGCCCCCGGTGTCCCCCGGTCGACCGCGAGCTGGTCGAGCGGCTGAACGCGGCGCGCCGCCTGGACCGCCCGCTGTTCTACAACCGCCAGTTGCTCTACGCCCGCTACGACATGGCACTGGCGGCCGACGACCCGCCCGACCCGATGACCGCCTGGGCGGCACTGGAGGACGCCACCCCGCTCGGCCATGTTCCCGGCACGCAGTTTCCCGGCACCTTCAGTCACATCGCCGGGGGCTACGCGGCCGGCTATTACGGCTATATGTGGTCCGAGGCCCTGGCACTGGACATGGTCGGTGCCTGGGGCGACGATCTCATGGACCCCGCGGTGGGCCGACGTTTCCGCAAGGTCGTGCTGGCGCGCGGCGGCGAGGTGCCGGCCGCCGACCTGGTACGGGCGTTCCTCGATCGCGAGCCGCGGCCGAACGCCTTCTTCTCGGAAGTCCGGGGAGAGCGGGAGTAACGCCGTCTGGCGTTGCGGCCAAAACCGGGCCGGCCACTCTGCCGGCCACGAAACAGCCTCAGGATCCCGCCGCCCGCGGCAACCTCTCGGATTCCGCCAGCAACCGCTCCAGCAGCGCGAGATTCACGCACCCGACATCGCGGCGTGGCCCGCCCAGGACGCGGCAGGGCGCATCCGGCTCGCCGAGTTGGTCGACCACCAGCAGGGCGTCGGTGAAATCCTGGCCGCGGGTATCGGCGTTGACCGTGACCACGACCGGAATGGAGGCGGCACGCGCCGCGGCGGCGCCCATCGCCGAATCCTCGAGGGCGATGCACTCACCCGGACGTCGCCCCAGCCGACGCAACGCGAGCTGGTAGAGGTCGGCGGCGGGTTTCTTCCGCGCCACCTCCTCGCCACTAGCGATCACGCTCACGAAGGCATTCAGCTCCGGGCCCAGGATATGCTCCAGGAACGGTTCCAGGGTGGCGCGGCTGGCGTTGGTGACCAGAGCGAGTTCCAGCCCGGCGCGGCCCGCCTCCAGCATCAGCCGGCGCACGCCCGGCCGCAGGCTGACCCGGCCGGATTGCAGTCGCTCGCGGAAGTGGCGCGACTTGAGCCGGTGCAGGGAGTCCACCCAGGCCTCGCGGTTCCGTTTCACCTCGTCCCGGTGGTGGCCCAGGTCCGGTTCGTGCTCGCGAAGGTAGTGCTCGATGCGTTCCCGGCCGCCGGGCAGGAGCAGGAGCTGACGATAAAGCTTCTTGGACCACTGCCAGCCCAGCCCCAGCTCCTTGAAGGCCCGGTTGTAGGCCGGCAGATGCCCTTGCGGCTCGGTGTCCGCCAGTGTGCCGTCGACGTCGAACAGCAGGGCCCGCAGGGCCATCGCTATACTGCCTAACTCATTGCAATCGTTGGATTCATTGTGCCAAAGACGGGCCGGCCCCACCACTCCCCCGCCAGCGTTGCCGCACCCCGCGCTTTCTGCTATAGCTAGCGGTCGCTTTTTTCCCGGTACGCGAGGAAACAGTCTTCATGGCCGCACGACAAGCCAGCGCCAAAACCGAGGCGCCGCAAAGCTTCACGCCCTACGAGCCCAAGAAGGGCGAGGAGTACATGAACGAGGCTCAGCGGGCGCACTTCCGCGACATCCTGGTGAGCTGGAAGCGCGAGCTTATGGAGGAAGTGGACCGCACGATGCACCACATGAAGGACGAGGCCGCGAACTTTCCGGATCCCACCGACCGTGCGACCCAGGAGTCCGAGTTCAGCCTGGAGCTCAGGACCCGCGACCGCGAGCGCAAGCTGATCCGCAAGATCGACGAGGCCATTTCGCGCGTGGACCGCGACGAGTACGGTTTCTGCGATACCTGTGGCACGGAGATCGGCATCCGCCGCCTGGAGGCGCGCCCCACCGCCACGCTCTGCGTGGACTGCAAGAGCCTGGACGAGATCCGCGAGCGGCAACTCGGCCGCTGAGTCTCGCGAAACGCATGTCACGGCGGCCGTCCGATCCCCGCGATCGGTGGCCGCGCCGCCCCACCCCGTAGATCGCGGCCAGCGTGGCCGTCCGCGCGCTTGCGCGCGGTACACTGGCGGCCACCGCTAGGCGCTGTCGCGTCGATCTGTCACAATGCTCTATCGCAGTGCAACATGCGGTATGCGGGGAGGACAGATCGTGAGCGACGTGCGCATCATCAAGAAATATCCCAATCGACGGCTGTACGACACCGAGATCAGCCGCTACATCACCCTGGAGGAAATCCGGCAGCTCGTGTTGCGGGGCGAGGAATTCCAGGTGGTGGACAAGCGCACCGGCAACGACATCACCCGCACCATCCTGTTGCAGGTGATCAGCGAGCAGGAGGAAGGCGGCGACCCCATCTTCTCGACCAAGGTGCTGCGCAACATCATCCGCTTCTACGGCGACTCGATGCAGAACACCATGAGCAGTTACCTGGAACTGTCGCTGGAGTTCTTCAGCGAGCAGCAGCACCAGTTCCAGGACCGGCTACGGCGGTTGCTGGGCGCCAACAATCCCCTCGCGGCACTGCGCGAGATATCGCAGCATCAATTGCCGCTATGGCGATCCGTTCGGCGCGAGTTCATCCGCAATCTCGGGCGCGAGAAGCGGCGTCAGGACGCGCCGGAGCAAAATTCCCGGAAGCCGAAGAAGTAACGCCATTTCGGGCATGTTTCTTGCTATAATTTCAGACAAGGATGTGGCAGAAGGCAGTTGACACGGCATGGAGCCACGCTTATACTGCACTGCAACATCAACGGCGCGGCGCCGGGCGAGAACCCGAAGACAGCGCGCAAAGAAAACCCGGCGAGGCCGGGTCTGACAGAATCTCCTCCGAAAGGCCTCACGGCCTTTCTCGCACCTTGCCCCCTCCCCCAGGGGGCTTTTTTTTGCGCCCCCGCAGGAAACGGGAAGAGCCATCATAGCCACCGTGGCGCCGAGCCGCAAGTTCCGCCCCTTGCGGCCACCGCGGTCGCGGGTCGGAGCCGCGATAGATTGGACTTATCCGATCGATAGAAAGATTTTCCGATCCGTTTATTGACAGGCCCGGACGACAAACTTATACTGCACTGCAACATCACTTGCGCGAGCAACGACGAAGATAGCGCGCAAAAAGAAACCCGGCCTCGGGCCGGGTTCGACAGAATCTCCTCCGAAAGGCCGCACGGCCTTTCTCGCACCTTGCCCCCTCCCCCAGGGGGCTTTTTTTTGCCCCCGCAAGAAACGGGAATGGCCATCATAGCCAGACCGCGCGCGGACCGCAAGTCCGAATTGCGGCCCGCGCACCAAGAAGGGGCGGTGTGCGCACCCGCCCCGTGCGGCCGCGGATCAGCCGGTGTTCTCGGCCGCCTCCGGCACTTCCTTCATGGACAGGCGTACCCGGCCCTGCTTATCGACCTCGAGCACCTTGACCCGGACCACATCGCCCTCGTTGACCTCGTCACGCACGCTCTCGACGCGGTGGTCGGCGATCTGGGAGATATGGACCAAGCCGTCGCGACCGGGCATCAGGCTGACGAAAGCGCCGAAGTCCATGATGCGCACCACCTTGCCCTCGTAGATCTGGCCGGGCTCGATGTCGCGCGTGAGATCCTCGATGCGCTTGATGGCGGCGTCGGCGGCGCTCTTGTCCACCGCGGCCACGCGCACGCTGCCGTCGTCCTCGATGTCGATGGTGGCGCCGGTCTCCTCGGTGATGCTGCGGATGGTGGCGCCGCCCTTGCCGATCACGTCGCGGATGCGCTCCGGATCGATCTTGATGGTGAAGATACGCGGCGCCCACTCCGAGATCTCGGCGCGCGGCTTGTCGATCACGCCTCCCATCGCCTCGAGGATGTGGAGACGGGCCTCCAGGGCCTGATCCAGCGCGGTCTCCATGATCTCGCGGGTGATGCCGCCGATCTTGATGTCCATCTGCAGCGCGGTGACGCCGTCGCGGCTGCCGGCCACCTTGAAGTCCATGTCGCCGAGATGGTCCTCGTCGCCGAGGATGTCGGTGAGCACCGCGAAACGCTCGTCCTCCTTGATCAGGCCCATGGCCACGCCGGCCACCGGCTCGGCGATCGGCACGCCGGCGTCCATCAGCGCGAGGCTGGTGCCGCAGACGGTGGCCATCGAGGAGGAGCCGTTGGACTCGGTGACCTCGGAGACCACGCGCACGACGTAGGGGAAGTCCTTCTCGAGGTCCGGCATCACACCGGCGATGGCACGCTTGGCGAGCCGGCCGTGACCGATCTCGCGGCGCTTGGGACCGCCCATGAAGCCGGTCTCGCCCACGCAATAGGGCGGGAAGTTGTAGTGCAGCAGGAACGGATCCTTGCGCTCGCCCTCGATGCCGTCGATGATCTGCGCGTCGCGACCGGTGCCGAGGGTGCTCACCACCAGGGCCTGGGTCTCGCCGCGGGTGAACAGCGCCGAGCCGTGGGTGCGCGGCAACACGCCGGTCTTGATGGTCAGCGGCCGCACCGTGCGGGTATCGCGGCCGTCGATGCGCGGCTCGCCGGACAGGATGCGGTCGCGCACCAGCCGCTTCTCGAGGGCGCCCATGGCGCCCTTGACGTCGTCGGCGGTCCAGCCCTCGCCGTCCTCGGCGGCGAGCTTCTCGACCAGTTCGCTGCGGATCTCGCCCAGGCGCGCCTGGCGATCCTGCTTGTCGGCGATCCGGTAGGCCTCGGCGATGGCCGCCTCGCCGGCCTCGCGCACCGCCTCTTCGAGGGAGACGTCCTTCTCGGCCGGCTGCCAGTCCCAGGCCGGCTTGCCGACCTCGCTCGCCATTTCGTTGATCGCCTGGATCGCGGCCTGCATCTGCTCGTGCCCGAACAGCACGGCGCCGAGCATGGTCTTCTCGGGCAGGCGGCGGGCCTCGGACTCCACCATCAGCACGGCATCCTCGGTGCCGGCGACCACGAGGTTGAGGCTGGAGTTCTCGAGAGTGGCGTTACCCGGATTGAGCACGTACTCGCCGTCGACATAGCCGACACGCGCCGCGCCGATCGGCCCGGCGAACGGCATGCCGGAGATCGCCAGGGCCGCGGAGGCGCCGATCATCGCGGGGATGTCCGGGTCCACGTCCGGGTTCGAGGACAGCACCGTCGGGATGATCTGGACCTCGTTGTAGAAGCCCTTGGGGAACAGCGGGCGGATCGGCCGGTCGATCAGGCGGCAGGTCAGGACCTCCTTCTCGCTGGGCCGGCCTTCGCGCTTGAAGAACCCGCCCGGAATGCGGCCACCGGCGTAGGTGCGTTCCTGGTAGTTGACGGTCAGTGGGAAGAAGGCCGCGTTCGGATTGACTTCCTTGCGGCCGGTCGCGGTCACCAGGACCACGGTGTCGGACATGGTGACCTTGACGGCGCCGTCCGCCTGACGGGCGATCTCGCCGGTCTCGATGGTGACGGTGTGCTCGCCGTACTGGAAGGTCTTGGTGCAGGTCGGTTGTACTGTGCTCACGACGGATTACCTGGTCGTAAAAAATGAAGCGCCCGCCGGCCGGCGGCCGACGGGCGGCAATACTGTGCGCTCGGCCCTTGCGGTGAGCGCCTCCGGAGCCGTGGTGGGCGCGCGGCCCGGCGCCATCAGCGGCGCAGGCCCAGCTCGGAGATCAGGGCCTTGTAGCGCGACGGATCGCGACCCTTGAGGTAATCCAGCAGCTTGCGCCGCCGGTTGACCATCTTCAGCAGGCCGCGACGGGAATGGTGGTCGCCCTTGTGCTTGGCGAAATGATCGCCGAGCTGGGTGATCCGTTCGGACAGCAGGGCCACCTGCACCTCGGGGGAGCCGGTGTCGGCCTCGCCGCGCTTGTGCTTGCTGATCACTTCGTTTTTCCGCTCGCTCGTCAAAGACATGCGTTACTCCTGGACTGAACAGGGGGCCCGCCGAGCGAGACACGGTCCGGCACGTCCGCGCGGCGCGGTTCCGGCCTTTTCCCAAGCGCAGTCCGTGCCTGCGCTTGGGAAAAGCCCGTATCCGTCGCCGCCGGCGACCGGCCGCCGCGCTCGCGGCGGGCGGTTGGTATTGGGCGGCGCGTATTTTAGCGCCGCAAGCGGCGCAATCACAACAAAACCGTCAACCGACGGCCCGCAAGAGGCGCTTGGGGGCGATACGGCCGTCGTCGAGAACCTCGCCGACGCCGAGCAGCCGCTCGTGATCGTCGTAGACGCGGACCCAGCCGCCGGTCGGCGCCCGCGGCACCTGGACCGGCTGGCCGCGCCCGATGTAGAACACACTGTCGGGGTCCAGGACCACCGCCGGCCAGTCGGCCAGGGCCTCGTCGATCGGCAGCAACAGGGCGTCGAGGGACTCGTGCCCCCGCTCCGCGGCCTCTTCCAGGGCCTCGATCGTGTGCATGCCCTGGGCCCCGAACGGCCCTACCGCGAGCCGGCGCAATTCCGCCACGTACCCGCAGGTGCCCAGGTGCTCGGCGACATCCTCGACCAGAGTCCGGACATAGGTACCCTTGGTGCAACGCACCCGCAGATCCATGGTATCGCCGTCCAGGCGCTCAAGCTCGAACTCGTGGATGCGGATACGCCGCGGCTTGCGCTCGACCTCCTCGCCGGCGCGCGCCAGTTCGTAGAGACGCTTGCCCTGGTGCTTGACCGCGGAATGCATCGGCGGCACCTGATCCTGCTCGCCGAGGAAGGCCGCCAGCGCCTCGCGGACCTTGTCCTCCGCGGGCGGCGACGTGTCGCTGCGCGCGATCACCTCGCCCTCGGCGTCGCCGGTGGCGGTCTTCTCGCCCAGGCGGACGCGGACCCAATAATACTTGTCGGCATCCAAAAGGTAGCCGGACACCTTGGTGGCCTCGCCGAAGCAGATCGGCAGCAGACCGCTCGCGAGCGGATCCAGGCTGCCCGTGTGGCCGGCCTTGCGCGCGCCGAACAGGCGCTTGACCCGCTGGAGGGCCGCATTGGAGGAGGCCCCCACCGGCTTGTCCAGCAGGAGGATGCCGTCCACCGGACGACCGCTGCGGCGCCTACCCATCGCGGGAACCCTCCCCTTCGTCACCGTGCCGCCGATCGTCCTCGGCCACGGCGTCGTCGATCAGGCGTGACAGGCGATGCGCCTCGCGTTCGGTCACATCCTCGATGAAATGCAGCTCGGGCACGCTGCGCAGCCGCAGATCGGCACCCAGGCGACCGCGCAGGAAACCGCCCGCGCGGCGCAGGGCGGCGACCACGTCGGCGCCGTCGCCGTCGAGATCGAACAGGCCGACGTAGACCTTGGCGTGGGCCAGGTCGCGCGAGACCTCGACATCGGTCACGGTGGCGCCGGCCGCGCGCGGGTCCTTGACCTCGGTGGCGATCAGCCGGGCGAGCTCGCGCTTGATCTGCTCCGCGACCCGCCGGCTGCGGGAGAATTCCCTGGGCATTAGTGCGTCCGGTCTCCCGCCGTCACGCCGAGGCTTCGGCCTCGACCTTGCGCTGGACCTCGATGCGCTCGTAGCACTCGATCTGGTCGCCGACCTTGACGTCGTTGTAGTTCTTCACGCCGATGCCGCACTCGGTGCCCGCCTCGACCTTCCGGACATCGTCCTTGTGGCGGCGCAGCGATTCCAGCTCGCCCTCGTAGATCACGACATTGTCGCGCAGGACGCGGATCGGCAGGCCGCGACTGACGTAGCCGTCCACCACCAAACAGCCGGCGATGGCGCCCAGCTTGGAGGAGCGGAACACGTCCTTGACCTCGGCCAGGCCCACGATCTCCTCGCGCAACTCGGTGCCGAGCAGGCCGTTGATGGCGTCGGTGACGTCCTGGATCGCCTCGTAGATCACGCTGTAGTAGCGCACGTCCACGCCCGACTCCTGCATCACCTTGCGGGCCTTGGCGTCGGCACGGACGTTGAAGCCGATGATGATCGCCTGCGAGGCCAGCGCCAGTTCGACGTCGGACTCGCTGATGCCGCCCACGCCGCTGGCCACGATGCGGACCTTGACCTCCTCGCTGGGGATCTTGCGCAACGATTCGACCAGTGCCTCCACGCTGCCCTGCACGTCCGCCTTGACCAGCAGGTTCAGGTTCTTGGCCTCGCCGGCGCCCTCCTCGCCGATCTGCGAGAAGACCTCTTCCAGGCGCGCGGCCTGCTGCTGGGCCAGCTTGTTCTCGCGCTTCTTCTCGTCGCGCAGCTCGGCGATCTCGCGCGCACGGCGCTCGTCGCTGACGACCAGGGCCTCGTCACCCGCCTCGGGCGTGCCGGACAGGCCCAGCACCTCGACCGGGATCGAGGGGCCGGCCTCCTTAACCTGCTCGCCCAGCTCGTTGAACATGGCGCGGACACGGCCGAAGTGCGGCCCCGCCAGCAGGGTATCGCCCCGCTTGATCGTACCCGCCCGGACCAGGATCGTGGCCACGGGCCCGCGGCCCTTCTCCAGGCTGGACTCGATCACGATGCCGCGCGCCGGCACGTCGCGGGGCGCGGTCAGCTCGGCGACCTCGGCCTGCAGGACGATGGCGTCCAACAGCTCGTCCACGCCCTCGCCGGTGATACCGGACACGCCCACGAACTGCACGTCGCCGCCCCATTCCTCGGGGATGACCTCCTCGGCGGACAACTCGTTCTTGACCCGGTCCGGATCGGCACGCTCGGTGTCGATCTTGGTCATCGCGACCACGATCGGCACACCCGCGGCACGGGCATGCTGGATGGATTCCTTGGTCTGCGGCATCACGCCGTCGTCGGCCGCCACCACCAGCACCGCGATATCGGTGATCTCGGCGCCGCGGGCGCGCATCCGCGTGAAGGCGGCGTGGCCCGGGGTGTCGATGAAGGTGATGTCGCCCTTGTCGTGCGCAACGTGGTAGGCGCCGATGTGCTGGGTGATACCGCCGGCCTCGCCGGCCGCCACCTTGGTTCGGCGGATGTAGTCCAGCAGCGAGGTCTTGCCGTGGTCGACGTGGCCCATGATGGTGACCACCGGCGCGCGCGGCTCGCCCTTGACCTCGGATTCCTCGGCACGGACTTCCTCGATCAAGGCTTCCTCGGCGCTCGCCTCCTTGATCGGCTTCGGATTGTGGCCCATCTCCTCGACCAGCAGGATCGCGGTGTCCTGGTCGATGGTCTGGTTGATGGTGGCCATCACGCCCAGCTTCATCATCTGCTTGAGCAGCTCGCCACCCTTGACGGCCATGCGCTGGGCGAGGTCGCCCACGGTGATGGTCTCGGGAATCTCGACATCCCGGATCACCGGCGCGGTGGGACGCTCGAAGCCGTGCTCGGTCTGCATCTGCACGCGACCCGGACGGGCGCGCGACTTCTTCTTGCGCCGCCCCTGCTTGCCCTCGGCGACGTGCAGTTCCTTGCGCTTGCCGCCGCCCGCGGCCTTGCGGCGCTCCTCGCGCGCCTCGTCCTCGGGGGTGCGGCCATGGCTCTCGGCGGCACGACGCAGGTTCTCCCGGGCGCGGCTGCGGGCATCGTCGGCCGCCGCGCGCAGGCGCTCGGCCTGGCTCAGCGGACGCTTGCGCTCCGGCTTGGCCGGCTCTTCGGGCTTGGCCTCCGCGGCACCCTCCTCCTCGGCGGCCGGCGCCGGCGTCTCGGCCTCGACCGCTTGCTCGGCATCTTCCTGCTTCTCGGCCTTCTCGGCTTCCTCTTTCGCCTTTTCGGCCTCCTTCTCCGCCTGCTCGGCGGCCTCGGCCGCACGCGCGGCCTCCTCTTCCTCCTCGCGCCGGCGCGCTTCCTCGGCCTCGGCCTCGGCCTCGGCCTGTTGACGCTCGGCCTCGGCCTGCTCCTGTTCCTGCGCTTCCGCCTCGGCGCGAGCGCGCTCCTCGGCCTCGGCGCGCGCCTGGGCCTCGGCTTCCTCGCGCGCACGCTGCTGCTCGGCCTCTTCCTCGGCCTGCTGCTGACGGTTGACGTAGGTACGCCGGCGCCGGACCTCGACACTCACGGTCTTGCCGGGCGCGCCGCCGCGTCCCCCGCTGAGCTTGAGCTCCGAGGTGGAACGCCGCCGCAGCGAGATGCGGCGGGCGCCGCCGC
>NZ_APNM01000014.1:0-85661 GCF_040361335.1 Salinisphaera sp. PC39
AACTCTTCTCATGCTCCTGATTGCCGTGGCGTTGGCAACATACGAGGGCTAGGGTGAGGGGGAAAACAAACCATCACCGAAGCCGCACCGGCACCCCGCAACCCACCAACACCCGTACCGCAACCTCGCCGTCGGTCCACCCTCCGCCGGCGGCTCGTGCCCCTCAGCCCCCACGAACCGATAAAGCACGACGATAGACAAGCCGGACCGACGGCAATGCGCCGGGAATCCCTACGCCTCGACTCGGCCACATTCTGCTAGGGTTGACGCTCAGGGAACGAGGCATAGGGCGCGATGGACCGCCTGGACCGGATTTACGCACTCCACGGGATACTCAAGGCACGCCGCTATCCGGTATCCCGCCAACAACTGGCCGACGAACTGGACTGCTCCGAGTCCACCGTCTACCGCGTGCGCGACGCCCTGATCTCGCACTTCGGCGCGCCGGTGGAAAGCGAGGAAGGCACCGGCCGCCTGTACTACCCTCGCCCCGAGGCGGACAACTTCGAGTTGCCCGGCCTCTGGTTCAACGCCTCCGAACTCTACGCCCTCCTCGCCGCCCAGAAACTCCTGGTCGATGTCCAACCCGGCGTCATCGACGCAGAGATCGCCCCGCTGCGTGATCGCATCAACCGTATCCTGTCGCATAGACGCCTGGGCAACGGCGAACTGGCACGGCGTATCCGCATCCTCAGCATCGCCGATCGCCCCATCGAAGCCGACACCTTCAGAACCCTGGCTGCCGCCCTGATCGAGCGCCGGCGTCTGACACTGCATTACCGCCCACGGTCCAGCGACCGATCCGGCGAACGCGAGGTCTCGCCACAGCGACTCACCCGCTATCGGGACAACTGGTATCTCGATGCCTGGTGCCACCAACGCGAGGACCTGCGCAGCTTCGCCGTTGACCGCATCGACAATCCCAGAACCTCGGCCGAGGCCGCGAAGCATATCGACGAACCGGAACTCGACCGACGACTGGCCACCGCCTACGGCATCTTCTCCGGCGAACCGACAAACATCGCCGTGCTGATATTCCAGCACGAACGCGCCGAGTGGATCGCCGACGAGACATGGCATCCTGAACAACAAAGCCGCTGGCGCGACGACGGCCGCTACGAGCTTCGGATTCCCTACGGCGACCCGACCGAACTGATCCTCGATATCCTGCGCTATGGTGATGATGTTGAGGTGGCCGAGCCAGAGACTTTACGCAGGCAAATAGCACAGAAGTTGGAGAAGGCGGCGATGCGGTATCGAACATCGGGGAACAACCAGTGAAGCTGGCCAGTTTCGAGGCAATCGTCCGCGCTCTCAACGACGCCGACGTACGCTACCTGATCGCCGGTGGCGTAGCGGTCAACGCACATGGATATCTGCGGTTCACCAAGGACGCCGACGTGGTTCTGGACCTGGCACCGGATAATGTCGGACGTGCTCTCGACGCTTTGCAAAGCATCGGCTACAAGCCCGTCCTCCCCGTTACTACCGACCAGTTCGCAGACGCCGAACAGCGCCAACGCTGGATACGCGAGAAAGGCATGCGTGTATTCCAGCTCTGGAGCGATGAACATCGGGAGACGCCGATCGACCTCTTCGTGGAAGTCCCCTTCTCATTCGACGACGAGTACGAACGCGCCCTGATCAAACCGCTCTACGGCGACATCGAAGTCCGCTTCGTCTCCATCCCGACACTGATCCGCATGAAAGAGGCCGCCGGACGCGATCAGGACCGCATCGATATAGAGAACCTGCGGCTCATACTGGATGACGATGGGCAGGAATAAGCGCCACGATCCGCAGAGTGACTGGAAAGCCGGCACCTGGGAGGGTGCCAGACGCGAGGCCATGCGCCGCTGGGCCGCGCTGCCGCTGGAACGAATCCTGGCCGCACAGGAAGAGATGGCCGAGCTGGCAGAAGCCCTTGGCCACGACATCCAGTCATCGAAAGGGCAACAAAAGGTTGTCGAATCCAAAACAGACTACGGGAATTTGAGCCATCCCAAGAAATGATGCCGTTCGCAGGTTTTGCGAACTTCGGATGGTAGTAGTGATCGGCACATATCAAACAAGCTCGTGAAAATCCTTTGTCCTCTTATTATCCGCAAAATTCTGAACCCAGGCTCTGGGGCAAGCTAAAGAAGGATGACGATGGCAATGTCGAGGATTGGCTATCTCTATCCAACCATTGCACGGATGTCGCCAGTGTCTTCCAGGCTCTGTGCCAACAGAACGCCATAACACGTTCCTTGGCCAAAACAGTTGGGCGGCCACTAACGGCTACGGATATCGAGCGACTTGCCGTTCTCGCCTTCCTCCACGACCTTGGAAAGTGCAATCATGGCTTTCAGGCCAAGGCCCTACGGCATCCATCGCAAACCGCCGGTCACGTCAAGATAGTAAGCGCGTTGATCTGTGACGAGAACCTGCAGCCGCGCTTTCTGGAAGCCATCGACTATACAACGCTCCAGACTTGGTTTGATGGCCCGGAGGACGCACTGCGAATGCTGCTCGCCAGCATCTCGCACCACGGCAAACCCATCGAACTGGACGACACGGAAGTTCACATACAAAGAGCACTCTGGCTCGAAAAACAAGGCGTCGATCCGATCGCCGATATCGCCTGCCTCCTGAGCGAAGCCCGAGAAATATTTCCCGGCGCCTTTGCTCCCAATGACCCGCCGCTTTCCGCCACGCCAGCGTTACAACACCGCTTTGCCGGTCTCGTCATGCTGGCGGACTGGCTGGGCTCTCATGCCGAAGGATTCTTCCCCTATCACCACGAACACGCATCGCGTGCCGAGTTTGCCCGGCAAGCCGCAGAGCGGGCTCTCCGGGCAGTGGGTTTGGATCTGACGGATGTCCGGGCACGAGTAAATCCACATAGCGCCTTCCCGGAATTGTTCTCCTTCGAACCCAAGCCTACACCGCTACAGACTGCGCTTTTCAAGCCAAGCGAATCACCCGTCTTGATCGCGGAATCCGAAACCGGATCGGGCAAGACGGAGGCGGCGCTCGGTCACTTTTTTCGGCTGTTCACAACCGGCGAGGTGGATTCCCTCTACTTCGCGCTTCCGACACGGGTCGCGGCGAGGGAACTCTACGAGCGCATGCTGGACTTTGCGAAGACCGCTTTCGGGGAGGATCACCCACCTGTGTTATTGGCCGTACCTGGCTATGTTCAGGTCGATGGCGTTGACGTTAAGCGGCTGCTACCGACGGCGAGTTGTCTTTGGGATGATGATCTCTCAGCTGGACTGCGAGAACGAGCGTGGTCATCAGAGATACCGAAACGATTCCTTGCGGCACCGATCGCAGTTGGCACGATCGATCAGGCGCTCCTGTCTGTGATGCAGACGAAGCACGCTCACCTCCGCTCGGTTTGCCTGGATCGGTCGCTACTGGTGGTGGACGAGGTGCACGCGTCGGATACCTACATGCGTGGCCTGCTCCGGGCGGTACTGGACCACCACCGTGCGGCGGGCGGCCATGCCCTGCTGCTCTCTGCCACCCTGGGAAGCGATGCGCGTACTGAGCTGCTAGCACCCTTGCAGTCCGTGCATACCCCTCCCCCTTTGGAGAAAGCGAGCAATCTGCCCTATCCGTCGATCACAGACAGTCAGGGGCGGATCGAGCCAGTGGCTGCTGTATCCAAACGCGAAAAGCACGTCCGAATCGAGCCGGCGCCGCACCTATCGGACCCGGAGCGAATCCTGCCGGATCTGGCGGAGGCCATCGAGAGCGGCGCGCGTGTGCTTGTTGTTCTCAATACTGTTTCCAGGGTTATCTCCCTACTCCGGGCCGCAGAGACGGTCCTCAGGCTGGCGGAGTCTCTGTTCCGGGTCGGTGACATCGTTTGTCCGCACCACGGCCGCTTCGCTCGCGCTGACCGCCTGCTGCTCGACCGGGAGGTAAGCGAACGACTGGGGAAGGAAAGTGGTGCCGGGCCGCTGCTGCTGATCGGCTCGCAGACGCTGGAACAAAGCCTCGATATCGATGCGGACTGGCTAGTGACGGATCTCTGCCCGATGGACGTGCTGCTCCAGCGCATCGGCCGGCTACACCGGCACAAGCGTGCACGCCCCACCGGCTTCGAATCGCCCCGCTGCACAGTGCTTGTTCCCGACGATCCCACTCTGGAGTCCTTTTTCAACGCACGCGGCGATGTCCGCGGCGAAGCCGGGCTCGGCAAGGTCTATCCCGACCTGCGCATCGCCCGACTGACCCTGGAGCACATCGGCGGGGGCTGCGATATTCGCATTCCGGCGGATAACCGCTCTTTGGTGGAGTGGGCCACCCACCCCGACAACCTTAACCGGTTCGACAGCGGTCCCTGGGTCCGCCATCGCAATGAACTCTGCGCCGTGGCCATGGCACACGGACAGACGGCGCGAAGCGCGCTGATCCCGGAGACCGAGGTCTTCGGCGACCCCGCCCTGCGCTTTCGTGCCCTGAACGAGAAGCTCAAGACCCGGCTAGGCCTGGAGGACCGCCGCATTCCGCTGCCGGAGCCTGTGACGAGCCCCTTCGGCCAGATGCTCTACGAGCTGGCCGTCCCCGGCTGGATGGCTCAGGGGGCAGACGCCACTGAACTGACCGAGCCGCCGGAAACAGACGGATCGACTCTGCGATTCCACTACGGCAACAAGGCCTATCGATATACCCGCCTCGGACTGGAGCTCGACGATGAACGCTAATCTGTTGCTCGATGATGTCTTCGGCATTCAGCTTCCCTCAGGAGAACGGCAGTCCCTATCCCTCCCAACGTTGCTGCAGGCGCTGGGGCGAGGCGAGGTCGAGAACCTAACGGGCATTCAGCGGCATCAAGCCGACGCCTTTCACATCTTCCTCTGCTATCTGGCCGGCACGGTGCTTAATCGGGAGGGTGAATCCGATCCCGTTCAGGACGACACGTTCTGGCGGAACGGCCTTCGGCTTCTGACCGGCCGTGATGATGACGATGCCTGGACACTGGTGGTGGACGATCCCACTCGGCCGGCCTTTATGCAGCCGCCGACTCCTAGCACTAAGGAGTTCGAGACTTACAAACCAAAGGCGGCGACGCCCGACGAACTCGATGTGCTGCAGACGGCGAAGAATCACGATCTGAAAGGGGCACGGCTGAGCGGGGCGACGGCCGAGGCCTGGGCTTTGGCGCTGATTTCGATGCAAACGATGAGTGGTTACGGAGGTAGTGGGAATTACGGCATCTGCCGCATGAACGGAGGATATGGCTCCCGACCGTGTGTGGCATACAACACCGACCTACAGCCTTCCCACCGCTGGAAAGAGGACGTTACTCGACTCTTGGAACGTTTAGAAACAATGCTTTGCGAACCTTGGCCTTATCAACGCAACGGTAATTGTTTGTTATGGCTGATCTCCTGGGACGGCAAGGCAGGCCTGGGTCTGAATGCACTGCATCCGTTCTTCATCGAAGTTTCCCGATTAGTACGCCTGATTGCCGCCGGAAAGACCATAACCGCCGTGGGGGCATCCGCGAAGACTGTCCGGATCACGGTGGCCAAAGAAACGAAAGGCAATGTAGGAGACCCGTGGACTCCGATAAGACGCAAGGATCAAAGTGCTCTGAATGTTCAAGGTCGCGGTTTCGATCCTGAGCAATTACGTGACCTGATTCTCGCGAATGTCAACCATCAGCCGGCCCCGATGCAATCGCTTAGCCCAGACAAAGGGCCTGCATGGTTTCACGCTTCAGCACTCGCACGAGGAGAGGGCACCACGAACGGATACCACGAAGCTCGCATCTACATCACGCCAAAGGCAAAAAAGCTGCTGCTGCAGCATGGCGAAGCCCAGGACCGGCTGGGGAAACTATCCGACTGGGCACTGACTAGGGCACGCGATGTCCGCAGCAAAGCCCTCCGCCCCGCCCTGTTCGCACTCGTGGAAGGCGGTCCTGAGGAGTGGCCCGATACCAACCGCCGCGAAGCCGGCCACTGGGTAGATTCCTGGCTGGCCCGCTACGACCAGCACTGGGCGAGCGGTTATTTCCCTTGGCTTTGGCAAACCATCAACCAAACGGACGACGCTGTCCGGGCCGAATGGCTCAGTGAACTGCAAACGCAGGCCATCAGGGTATTGGAAAACGCACTGCAGACCGCACCTCAGCGCACGGGGCGACGCTATCGCGGCAAGGTCCGAGCGACCGGGCTGTTCCACGGCGCCTTCCGGAGGCATTTTGATAAGGAGATGAGCGATGTCGCAAGCTGAATCGGAAGTGAAACATCCAGCCGACCTCGTACCCCGCCTGGCGGCTATCATTCACGGGGAGGGCTTCCCCAATGGCGAGCGAGCCCGTCTCAAGCGCATGGGCATTAGCGGGCCGACACCGTTGTCCTACCACCGCTTTCTGCTTCGTCACGTACCCGAGCACTGGCAGGGCGAGCAGCAGGCGTTGGCGTGGCGGACGCTGATTGCGGCACTCGCCCAGCAGCACCAGAATCCCCACAATCCGTCGGCGCCCTTCGGCAGCGCCCTGACCGACTGCGACTACTCCGAGTTGCGACTAGAGAGTCTGCTCGCGGCGGAAGGCCGCGTACTCGCCACTCTGACCCTACGCGCCGCCACGCGCTTGGCGGCCCAGCGGATCCGCTGCAACTGGAAGGACATCGCCTGGCTGCTGTTCGCCCGGGACGACGAGACCCGCGAACGCGTCAACCAGCGCATTGCCCGCAATTTTTACCTCACCCCATCCGCTACGGACGGCCACGCCGTCGAGACCGACTGAGGAGGACCACCATGTTTCTGCAGATTCACACACTAACTTCCTACCACGCGGCGCTTCTGAACCGGGACGATGCCGGTCTCGCCAAGCGGATTCCCTTCGGTGGTACTGAGCGCATGCGCGTGTCCTCGCAGTGCTTGAAGCGGCACTGGCGCATGGCATTGGTCAACAAACTATCAAGCGGTGGTGACCGCAAAGCGATCAGTGGATATCGAACTCGCTATTTCTTCGGCAGATCGGTAACGCCACTTGTCAAGGACGAGATACAGGACGAAGAAGTGGTTAAGGATCTGACCCGAGAACTCGCCATATTATTATTCATGAAATCCGATGCTCGAAAGAAGGCGCTCAAAGACAGCGATGTAAAGGATCTCAAAGCGCCAGACTCCATGGAGGAACGAAACGGAATTTTAGAGCCGTCGCAGCCTATTTTGTTTGGCTACCCGGAGGCTCGGTTTCTGGCAAACATGATCCAAGAAGCTGCTGTTGATGAGAACGGGAGAATGCGCTCTAAGGAAGATGCGCGCAGTGAGCTTCGAGCTAATGTGGCCAAAAATCTGGAAAATGCGAAGAATGGTAACGCGAATCTAGGGTCGAATTTTGATGCTCTGCTTGCACGCGGCACTTGGTTCGCCGGCATCGAAGGAGCACTGTTCGGCCGCTTCATCACCTCCGACATTCTCGCGCGCACCGATGCAAGCGTACACGTCGCTCACGCCTTTACAGTCCACGCGCTGGATAACGAAGTGGACTACTTCACTGTCGTGGACGACCTCAAGGAGGTCGGCGAGGACGCCGGCGCTGCCCACGCGGGTGACATGGAGCTCGGGGCCGGTCTCTTCTACGGGTACGTGGTAGTCGACGTGCCGCTGCTGATCTCCAATCTCTCCGGCTGCGACCGGAGCGAGTGGCGGAGCCAGCCCGAGGCGATCGGCGACGCACGCGAGGTGATCACCGGCCTGGTCAACTCGATTGCAACGGTGTCCCCCGGCGCCAAGCTGGGCGCGACCGCCCCTTACGCTCGTACCGACTACGCCCTGCTGGAAACCGGGGACACGCAACCGCGGTCCCTTGCCAATGCCTACCTCAACCGCCTCCGCCCGAACGGCGATGTCATGCAGCAGGCCGTGGACACATTAGGAGGCTACCTGAGACAGCTCGACGGTATGTACGGGGTCGAGGGATCACGCTTCATCGCTTCGACCCGCGATACCGACGCCGTCCCCGAAGCCCGCAGGGCACCACTGAACCAGACCATCGAGTCAGCGCTGGACAGTATCTTCGGAGGTGCGTGATGCGTTGTCTGATGCTGCGATTCGACGCGCCCTTGATGAGCTTCGGCGGCGTGCTCGTCGATCAGCACAACCGCACGGACCGCTTTCCTGGCCGGGCCATGCTGACCGGGCTGATCGCGAACGCCCTGGGCTGGCATCACGGCGACGCTGAAGCCCTGAACGAACTCCAGTCCCGCATCGAATACGCCGCCCGGTGGGATGTGCCGCCGACGCCGTTGAGGGATTACCACACGGTTGATCTCGGGCAGCCTCACTTGGTCCAACCGGGTTGGACGACGCGTGGTGTCCCGGAGCATCGGGAAGGGGGAGAGGCAGCAAAAAAGGGCACTCACCAGAGGTATCGCCACTATTGGGCCGATGGCGTCATGACGCTTGCTCTTGCTCTGCGCGAGGGATCTCCCGATCTCGACGCCGTAACGGCTGCCCTGCAACACCCAGCCCGCCCGCTGTTCCTAGGCCGGAAGACCTGTCTGCCGGCGGGGCGGCTGGTTCTCGGGCAGTGCGAGGCGGCGAATACGCTCTCAGCTCTCGGGGCCGAACCGCGGGACAGGCGGGCTTCACCGGACACGGAGCGTTTCGAGGCCTGCTGGCCGCCGGGCTGCGAGGATGCCCCGACGGAAGTCCGGCAGCGCGAGAACCGAACGGATGAACGGGACTGGCGCATCCAGGCCCATGTCGGACTTCGCCCCGTGATCGTCGGGCACATCAGCGAGGTGCCGCCATGCACATGATCGACTTACAGCTCAGACCGGATCATCTCGTGAGGCATGCCCAGGTACAGGGACACAACCATGCTCACGACGAGGACCTCGGCTACGCCATTCACAGCTGGCTGACGGACGCGCTGGGTGAGTTCGCACCCCGCACCTTCCGACCGATGGAGCAACGCAACGGATCGCTTCGGCTGCTGGGCTATGGCAAGGCGGACGCGGATATGCTCCGTGAGCATGTGCAGTTGTTCGCGACACCGCAGGCTATGGCAGTCTGCGATTGGGACAGCGCGGCTTCCAAGCCGATAGGCGATATCACATGGCGGCAGGGGCAGACGCTGGGCTTCGAAGTTCGCATCTGCCCCATCGTTCGCGGCAAACTGGGCGAACGTGATGCCTTCCTCGCGCAGCTGCCTAGCAGCGGGGAACCGACAGTGCATAGCCGGACGAGCGTGTATCGAGATTGGCTTTCCTCCAGGCTGAACGGCGCTGCAAGCCTCGACGATGACACGTTCAACCTGAAAGCCTTTCGGCTGGTTTCCACTTGGCGCCAAGGCCGATCGGCCGACACACGGAATCGGGCCGGCCGTCGTGTTGTGCGGCCGGATGCACTGCTCAGCGGACGACTTACAGTCCGGGACCCCGACGCCTTCCGAACTCTGCTGCATAATGGCATAGGCCGTCATCGGGCTTTCGGCTTCGGCATGCTGCTTCTGCGCCCCGCATGAGTAGTCGTAGTGGGTTCCTGCCCGGGCGCTTGGGGTTGTCCGGTGCCCGCATCCCCCACGCCGACCGCCATGGCCTGCTGTGGCTCTCGCGCGGCCGGCTGTCCGTCGAGGACGGTACGCTGCGATTCGTCTGCTCCAACTCGGACGATTTGGCGGCCGGCGACTACGCCATCCCCTATCAGGGCTTGTCCATGATCCTGCTCGGCCCGGGCTGCAGCGTCACGCATGACGTGCTGCGTGTGCTTGCTCGCCACGGAACGCTGCTCGCCGCGATCGGCGGAGGCGGCACCAAATACTACACCGCACCGCCCATGGGACAAGGACGGTCGGCGACCGCACGGCGACAGGCAACATTGTGGGCAAACGAGACTGCCCGCCTGGACATAGCCCGGCGCATGTACGCATTCCGCTTCGGCCGCGTGCTGCCGCACCGAGATATTTCCGTGCTCCGTGGTATCGAAGGCGGTCGCGTCAAGGAGTTGTACCGCGTCGAGGCAGAACGGTTTGGTATCCCCTGGAAGGGACGCCGTTATGACCGATCCAATCCGACAGCGGCTGATATACCGAACCAAGCAATCAATCACGCGGCAACGTTCGTGGAATCTGCTACCGATATCGCCGTAGCTGCAACCGGCGCACTGCCGCCGCTTGGCTTCATCCATGAAGACTCCAGCAATGCATTTACACTGGATATAGCCGATCTGTACCGGGCCGAAGTCACCATTCCGCTGGCTTTCCAGGCAGCCCGCAAGGTACTGAACGATCCGAGCCTCAGTATTGAACGAACACTTCGACACGACAGTGCAGCGGAGTTTCGTAAGCGCCAACTCGTGCCCAAGATGATCGATCGTATCAAGGAGTTGCTCGATGCCGATGACAATGGTGGTGACTCGTAACGTCAGCGACAGGACACGCGGCTTCCTGGCCTCATCTATGCTGGAACTTTCCGCAGGCGTCTACAGTGCACCTCGCCTCTCTGCTGCTGTACGCAAACGCATATGGACAGTACTCGAAGAGTGGTGGCCTTACGAACGAGATGCTTCGATCATTATGGTTTGGCACGAAAACAAAGTACCGGCCGGGCAAGCCGTTAAAACCCTAGGTATTCCACCTGTGGATCTCATCGAAATTGATGGCATCGTCTTGGCGCGACGTCCTTCCAATTGAACTCCGCTCTTTAAAAATCAATATAAGACAGGGCACTATTAGCTAGAGGCTTCCCCGCATGCGCGGGGATCGACCCATGGCGCGGCGGCGGATGGCGCCTGCCTTGCGGGCTTCCCCGCATGCGCGGGGATCGACCCAGGCACAGGGCTGCCAGAATCCCTCTGAGCATGGCTTCCCCGCATGCGCGGGGATCGACCCCACGAAGGCCGCATGTCCCGCGTGCTCGCCGGGGCTTCCCCGCATGCGCGGGGATCGACCTTTTGTTGCTGCTCGCACCCAAGGCATACATCTGGCTTCCCCGCATGCGCGGGGATCGACCCTGGTCCGCCTCGAGACGAGAAAGATTGCGTTCGGCTTCCCCGCATGCGCGGGGATCGACCCTCCCTTGGCGACATCGGTAGCAATGGCTCCGAGGCTTCCCCGCATGCGCGGGGATCGACCTCTTGTGGAGGCAGCGCGACGACGACATGCACTGGCTTCCCCGCATGCGCGGGGATCGACCTCCAGTGCGACAGTCAGCACCGGCGAGAATGCCGGCTTCCCCGCATGCGCGGGGATCGACCCGCCGCGTCCAGCATCGGCGGGAGTTTCTTGCCGGCTTCCCCGCATGCGCGGGGATCGACCTGACGCGGATGGCGTAGCGGGTGGTGGTCATGCGGCTTCCCCGCATGCGCGGGGATCGACCTGACCCGCAGCTCAAGGCCGACTTACTGGCCGAGGCTTCCCCGCATGCGCGGGGATCGACCGTTCCCGCCACGCCCGATCCGTCTCGAAGTTCCGGCTTCCCCGCATGCGCGGGGATCGACCCAATAGTTTCGACTGGTCGTCCCCGTCTTTCACGGCTTCCCCGCATGCGCGGGGATCGACCTCCGGCCATGCGTGGCCGCGAGACAGCAGGGGCGGCTTCCCCGCATGCGCGGGGATCGACCCATCGTCATGTTGCCGTTGGTCATGTCGGACGTGGCTTCCCCGCATGCGCGGGGATCGACCCCAGGCGTAGTGCCAGCCATCGCCCTTTCGGCGGGCTTCCCCGCATGCGCGGGGATCGACCTCAGGACGGGCTCGAACTGCCGCGCGGCGAGGAGGCTTCCCCGCATGCGCGGGGATCGACCCTGCCGAGCGCGAGGCGCGGGAGCGGGCCGAGGGGCTTCCCCGCATGCGCGGGGATCGACCCCTGGTCGATCTCCAGCCGTTGAACCCCGGCGGGGCTTCCCCGCATGCGCGGGGATCGACCCCGTGCGCCGCTCGGACTGGTGAAGGGTTCGTCGGCTTCCCCGCATGCGCGGGGATCGACCTTGGGGCGGCTCGCCGACAACCTGGCCGCGCCTGGCTTCCCCGCATGCGCGGGGATCGACCTTGCACGGGGACATGAAGGAACTGTCGGGCGCGGGCTTCCCCGCATGCGCGGGGATCGACCTGCGGATAGACACCGATGGCGCCGATCTCTGGCGGCTTCCCCGCATGCGCGGGGATCGACCCAAGGCGCGGGTGCTGATCCGGGTCAAGGAGGAGGCTTCCCCGCATGCGCGGGGATCGACCTATGCCGGCGACGGTCATGGCCTGAGTGAGCGCGGCTTCCCCGCATGCGCGGGGATCGACCCGCGGCCTGGTGCTCGGCCTGCCAGACATCGCGGGCTTCCCCGCATGCGCGGGGATCGACCTTCTCCGTCGTTCTTCGCGGAATCCTTCCGGACGGCTTCCCCGCATGCGCGGGGATCGACCCCTGGAGGGGCATCCGACGCCGGAGGAGGCGAAGGCTTCCCCGCATGCGCGGGGATCGACCCATCGCCCGCGCGCCCACGGACACCGGCCCCGGGGCTTCCCCGCATGCGCGGGGATCGACCTACGAGCTGGAGATCCTCGACGCCACCACCGAGGGCTTCCCCGCATGCGCGGGGATCGACCCAACGCCGGCGGCAATCCGTCGCCGGTGCCCAAGGCTTCCCCGCATGCGCGGGGATCGACCTACTGATGGCTTCGCGGATGTGGGAGATCAGCAGGCTTCCCCGCATGCGCGGGGATCGACCCCGCCGGCGGAGCTGGCCGCCGCACCCGACCTGGGCTTCCCCGCATGCGCGGGGATCGACCTTCGTGCACACCGTGATCGGCGTCTTTCGGGCAGGCTTCCCCGCATGCGCGGGGATCGACCTTTCCTGGCGCAGTTCGACGATGCGCTGCGTGGGGCTTCCCCGCATGCGCGGGGATCGACCCGTCGACACCGGTCGCAGCGGTCTGCATGTGCTGGCTTCCCCGCATGCGCGGGGATCGACCCGGTTCGACGCCGCAGATCTCGCGGATAGCGCCGGCTTCCCCGCATGCGCGGGGATCGACCCTCGCCGCGGCCGGCGACGGCGGTGATGCTGCCGGCTTCCCCGCATGCGCGGGGATCGACCCCATGGCGGAACGTAAAAGCAGCGTCATCCTCGGGCTTCCCCGCATGCGCGGGGATCGACCTGCCGACAGCGACGGCTACATGACCGCCGCGGCGGCTTCCCCGCATGCGCGGGGATCGACCACGCGGGAGAGGGGCGGCGGGTTGGACCACCCCGGCTTCCCCGCATGCGCGGGGATCGACCTCTCGGCCAGGGACTGCGCCGCCTGGGTCTGCTGGCTTCCCCGCATGCGCGGGGATCGACCCTCGGCGTCGAAGCCGTCCTCCACGAAGGCCACGGCTTCCCCGCATGCGCGGGGATCGACCCGTGGGATATCACTACCGCTGTTCAACTGGGTGGGCTTCCCCGCATGCGCGGGGATCGACCTCCTGGAAGGCGGCCAACGGCGTCATCCTCGGCGGCTTCCCCGCATGCGCGGGGATCGACCCTGTAATCGTGCAGGGCCTGGGGCTCGGGGTAGGGCTTCCCCGCATGCGCGGGGATCGACCTTTGCCCGGTTGGCCGGCGAGATCGCGGCTATGGGCTTCCCCGCATGCGCGGGGATCGACCCCCTGACGGGATCGGCCTGTCCAAAAATGAATAGGCTTCCCCGCATGCGCGGGGATCTACCCGCCCTGATCCCGCCGCCGAAACAGGACCGTCCGGCTTCCCCGCATGCGCGGGGATCGACCTGGCGGATCGGATCGGCATTGCTCGCCGCTGGCGGCTTCCCCGCATGCGCGGGGATCGACCCTTCTCGAGGCGGACATCGTGCCGCTGGACCTCGGCTTCCCCGCATGCGCGGGGATCGACCCCACTGCCGGCAGTCCGGGTTGCGGCACTTCTTGGCTTCCCCGCATGCGCGGGGATCGACCCAGGTCGACGCCGCAAAAAAAGACTGACCGCGCGGCTTCCCCGCATGCGCGGGGATCGACCTGAAATACGCGAAAATTGACAAAGAGGGCCGCCGGCTTCCCCGCATGCGCGGGGATCGACCTTCGACGCCCCAGGAGCGCGCGTTATCCGAAACGGCTTCCCCGCATGCGCGGGGATCGACCCAGATTCAGGTTCTTAACAACGTCTCGGGCGGCGGCTTCCCCGCATGCGCGGGGATCGACCCGCGCGCTAGGCGGCCTCGAAAACGCCACCCGCGGCTTCCCCGCATGCGCGGGGATCGACCCCCGGCCGCACCGCCGCCGAGGCCGCAGAACAGGGCTTCCCCGCATGCGCGGGGATCGACCTCCCACTGCCCTGAGCTGGCGGATCGCATGGCCGGCTTCCCCGCATGCGCGGGGATCGACCTCCTGCTGTTCTACTTCGGCGGTGGGGCTTTCGGGCTTCCCCGCATGCGCGGGGATCGACCCTGCTTCGGCAGGGTGTCCAGGAGTACGTAGGTGGCTTCCCCGCATGCGCGGGGATCGACCTGGCCGTCGTCGTCCTCGCCGTGACTGGTGATAGGCTTCCCCGCATGCGCGGGGATCGACCCCGGTCAGAGCGCCCGGCGCGGCGCCGGCGGTGAAGGGCTTCCACGCATGCGCGGGAATCATCAACAAGCATATACTACTTTCCCGCTGCCGCGGGTGTTTTCGAGAGAAGCGGCTGGTTGGCATCACTGATGCCGCTCTCTTCGCAGCATTAGCGGGGGTTCAGCCCGCCATCAAATAATGTCTGATGGCCAGACAAAGGTTGGCATGGGCAGGACGTCATGTGCGGCGAGTGGCATTAACATACCGACTTGAAACAGTCTGGAGAGGAAACAATGACACGATCGCCTACGAGAAGACATCTTGAGGCAGCTGCTTGGACAAAAAGCTCCAAGCGTCGCAAAGCCCTGGGCCTTAAGGATGGCCCCAAATGTCTCCCCCACGAAAAGACCCTTGCCGCTATCGTGAGAGAGCAGCGAGATGAGGGTTATTGAGCCCGCATAGTCGTAGCGCTACGCGAGGAAGCGGGGAAACGGATATGTCCAAACAATTCGGGCAATGCCGGCATGAAAAGCCTGGATACGTCATCGACAGATTCGTCCGGCGGACGTGATGCGGCCTCGGGCCACCCTCGTTACCGGAAGCTGACGCCCGAGGAAATCTCAGCCTTGCAGCGCGACAAGCGCGAGACCACCTAACGACTTGATGAACTCCGCGACCAGGAGCGGCAGTCTCGTCGCGGTCGGTAGTGTCGATGGTCTGTCCTATGGCCATGGGGCAGACCACGGCTTGGCTTATCGATCGGCCAGTATGGTTGCCCCTTTCGGCAGGGGAATCGTATCTACAGATCGAGGATGTCCGCCAGCACCCGCGTGCCCACGATCACGCGGACGATGTCGTCGTCGATGCGATAGAGCTCGGTGCCGTCCGGCTGGCGCGGCAGGCGGCGCAGGAGGTCGCCGGGCAACGGCTGGCGGTAGCGATAGACGTCTCCGGGCAGGACTTCGCCGCGGGCGATCTTCTTCTGCCACCCCGGCGGCAACGGTTCGCCGCGCGCAACCTTTTTCTGCAGGCCCGGCGGCAGGCCGCGGTGGTCGCGGCCGCGCTCTTGCCAGCGGTCATGATCGCGATAGTAATCGCGGATCAGGTCGCGCTCGCGGTCGGACAGACGCAGTTCGCGGCGGCGGTCGTCATGGTCGTGATTGCGCTCGCCGGCGGCGGCGAACAGGACGTCCAGCCAGTCCCCGCCCTCTTCGTGGGCGTGTCCCGGCAGGGAGGCGGCCGTCAGCACGGCGGCCAGACAGGTCGAAGCGATGAGCTTGCGGCGCATGGGTCACCTCGCGATATCGATCTTTCGCGGATGACTCTAGGGGGCGCCGCGTGAACCGCGCCTGAACGCCCGCGTCACATGAGCCGGCGGTACTCCTTGTAGACGCAGCGGTCCATCACCACCTCGATGCCGGCGTCGCGGGCGCGCTGGGCGGCGTCCTCGTGGACCACGCCCTCCTGCAGCCAGAGGGCGGGCACGCCGCGCTCGATACAGGCGTCGACGATGCCGGGCACGTGCTCGGGAGCGCGGAAGACGTCCACCAGGTCGATGTCGCCCGGTACCGAGGCGAGGTCGGGATAGCTTTTCTCGCCCAGGACTTCGGTCTCCCTGGGATTCACGGGCACGATCTCGTAGCCGAAGCCCTGCAGCGAGCGGGCGACGCCGTGACTGGGGCGGCCGGGGTCGGAGGAAAGGCCGATAACGGCGATGCGTTTGGTGCGTTCGAGCAGGCGCTTGATGTCGTCGTCGGTCATGTCGGGGCCTGGGTTGCAGTGAGACCATTGGCGGCGCAGTCGGCCGCCGGAGAGACCTGACCGATTCTATCCTGGGCCGGGGCTCCTGTCGGGGGTTGTTGTTTGGGGCGTTGTAGCGGTCTTTGTGGTTGGGGTCCTAAATCCCCCTCGGTCCCCCTTTGCAAAGGGGGAGGAAGGCGGGGCCCGCCGTCACGCACCGGGTGGCTGGTAGAGGTGGGCCACGCGCTCGGCGGCGTCGGCCAGGGCGGTCTCCAGGGCCTCGGCCAGGGCGCGGTTGACCCAGCGCAGGGCCTCGTCGTGCTGGAGTTCGGCGTAGGCGGCCCGGCGGGCCTGGTCCACGTCGCGGTAGGCGTACAGCAGCATCACGGGAATCTGCTGGCTCAGGCGCATGTCCAGGCCGGCGCGGGTCTCTTCCAGCATCATGCGCTCGTTGGTGGGCGAGATGCTGTAGTCGTCGGAGACGACGGTGTTCCGGGCCGCGATCATGCCCTGCATCATGCCCAGGTTGAAGGCGGTCTGGAGCTCGACGAGCCGGAGATCGTCGGCGAGGCCGCGCATGCGCCGCACGGCCTGGTCCGACGCATCGTTGGCGGGCTGCTGCAGGAAGGTCTGAAAACCCTGCGCGAACTGGTCGTCGGCCGCTGCGTCCTCGCGCGCGATCATGTCCCGGGCCAGCTCGCTCTCCAGGCGCTCGGCAGCGTGGCGCAGGGCATCGGCGCGATCCTGGACGCGCGCCCACTCCGCCAGCCGCTCGGCGACCGCGGCTTCCAGGCGCTCGGCGTCGTAGGCGGCATGGATGGCGGCGCGCAGCCGCTCGCGCTCGTCCTCGCCGGGGCCCGCGGGCAGGTTGGCCATGACGGCGTCGGTTATGATCGGCGCGGACTGGGCCAGCATGGCGTCGACCCGGTAGGCTTCGACGATGCGCCGGGCCTCGCGGTTCTCGTCGACCCGGTCGGGGAACAGGGCGCAACCGGCCAGCGCGGCGGCGGTTGTCGCGGCGACGGCGGCGCCGATTAGACTACGCATCGTTTTCATCTCCTCGCACGAATGCCCCCTTACCTGGGACGAACACTATGTCCTACGCAGACGAACGCCAAACGGACGTCAGCCGCCTGGCCGACGTGGACGACGACGCCCTCGCCGCCCTGCTCGCGCGCTTCGGGCTGACGCTGGTCCGCGTGCCGGGCGGCGAACCCATCCCCGGCAGTTTCTGGGGCGAGGAGGAGGCCGGTCTCGCCGGCGACCGCCTGTACGCGCGGCCCGACACGCCCCTGCATTCGATCCTGCACGAATCCGGACACTATATCTGCATGGACCCGGCCAGGCGATCCGCGCTCGACACGGACGCCGGCGGCGACTACGACGAGGAGAACGGGGTCTGCTACCTGCAGATCCTGCTGGCGGACCACCTGCCGGACATGGACCGGGACCGCATGTGCGCGGACATGGACGCCTGGGGCTACACCTTCCGGCTGGGATCGGCGGCGGCGTGGTTCGCGGAGGACGCGGCGGACGCGCGGGCGTGGCTGCAGGAGCGCGGGGTGCTGGATCGGGACGGGGCGGTTACCTGGCGTTGTCGGGGGGCCTGAAATCCCCCTTGATCCCCCTTTGAAAAGGAGGGAGAAGCGCCGCGCCCATCCCAGGGGACGGCGGGCGTCAGCCCAGCAGGAAGTAGGCGCCGTAGCCGACGATGATCGCGGGGATGCCGGTGTACAGGGTGGCCACGATCGCGGCCTTGGGCGCCAGGGCGATGGCCGGGAACAGGGCGTCGCCGTCGTTGCTGATGGCGTTGCCGAGCAGCGCGGCCATGGGGATGGCGCCGGTCAGGTAGAGCGTGGTGACCACGATCTGCGGGCCGCAGCCCGGCAGGA
Source organism: Salinisphaera sp. PC39 (assembly GCF_040361335.1). Lineage (NCBI taxonomy): Bacteria > Pseudomonadati > Pseudomonadota > Gammaproteobacteria > Salinisphaerales > Salinisphaeraceae > Salinisphaera > Salinisphaera sp. PC39. The sequence goes on from NZ_APNM01000014.1 coordinate 18,119, forward strand.
AGCCGACCAGCACGGCGATCATGGGCGTGATCGGCGCCCAGACCTCGAACCAGCTGCCCAGGTCGACGCCGGAGAAGTGCACCCCCAGCTCGTAGACCAGGAAGGCCGCGATCACCCAGACGGTGACGAAGTTGGTGTCGTTGATCACGCGCGAGGCCATGGTCGGCCGCTCGCAGAGCACGCGGTCGTTGGGGTTCGCGGCGGGGTTGCCCATGTGGTGCCGGCCGGGCTCGGCGGTCATGTGCGCGGCCCACATAAGCAGCGCGAACACCGCCCCCGCGAACCCCAGCCAGGTCACCGGTTCATAGGCGGCCAGCGGCCCGAACCAGGTGTTGGGGTCGAGCTGCATGGCGATCGGCACCGCGAACACCACGCCCGGGATCATCATCGCCAGCCACAGGGGATTGAACGGCGAGCCGTCCCGCGGGCGCCGGCCGAGGCTGGCGCGTCGCTCGGCCTCCTCGGGACCGGCCAGGGCCTGCATGCGCATGAAGTCGGGCCCGTGGATCGCCTCCAGCAGGTAGCCGGAGAAGCTGCCCACCACCATGCCCAGGGCGAAGACCAGCATGCCGGTCGTGGGCTCCTGGGCCAGCAGCAGGAAGGCGGCATCGCCCATGGTCGCGGTGAGCACCGCCACCAGCGCGCCGAAACCGACGTGGCCGTTGACGTACTGGGTGACCACCACGATCGCGCCGCCGCAGCCCGGCAACGCGCCCAGGAAGGCGGCCACCGGCACCTGGATGCGGGGATGACGCGCCAGCAGGTCCGCGGTATCGATGTCGAACAACCGCTCCGCGCCGTAGATCAGCGCCAGGGTGGCGGCCACGAAGACACTGACCTGGAGATAGGCCTCGCTCAGGGTTTCGACCAGGATGCGCCCGGCCTCGGGGGAGGCCCAGGCGAGCGTCGCCAGACCCAGCGGGATCAGCACCCGCCAGGACAGGATTTCCCGGCCCCAGGCGTGGAGGTCGAGCATCCGGCGCTTGGCTGCGAGTATGGCGGCGGTCATGTAGCCCGGTTAAATAAATTCAGCCTTGGCATAACTTCAGAGTTAAAGACTAGGTGCGCCGCCATCAAAATGCAATAGCCGGCGGCAAAAAAAATTCGCGGGCGCTCATGACGGGCCGCCGCCCCGGTGACGGAGCGGCGGCCATGGTCGGCAAGGCGGTATCTGCGCGGACGGTGCCGCGCGGGGGCTCAGCCCTTGGCCTGGTTGGCCACGGCCTCGGCGGCGGCCTTGGCCTTTTCGGGATCGCCCAGGTAGCGGGACTCGATCACGTTCAGGTCGTCGTCCAGCCGGTAGTGCAGCGGGATGCCGGTGGGGATGTTGAGGCCGGTGATCTCGTCGTCGGCGATGCCGTCGAGATACTTCACCAGGGCCCGCAGACTGTTGCCGTGCGCGGCCACCAGCACGGTGCGGCCGTCGCGTAGCTGCGGGGCGATGGCGTCGTGCCAGAACGGCAGCACCCGGTCCAGGGTCAGGGCCAGCGACTCGTTGCCCGGCAGCACGCGCGGGTCCAGGTGCGCGTAGCGGGGATCGTTGGCCGGGTGTCCGGGGTCGTCCACGGCCATCGGCGGCGGCGGGATGTCGTAGCTGCGGCGCCAGATATGGACCTGCTCCTCGCCGTGCTCGGCGGCGGTCTCGGCCTTGTTGAGGCCCTGCAGGGCGCCGTAGTGGCGCTCGTTGAGCCGCCAGGAGCGCTGCACCGGCAGCCACATGCGGTCCATCTCCTCCAGCGACAACCAGAGGGTGCGGATGGCGCGCTTGAGCACGGAGGTGAAGGCGATGTCGAAGGCCAGGCCCTCGGCGGCCAGCAGGCGGCCGGCCTCGCGCGCCTCGGCGCGGCCGGTCTCGGTGAGGTCGACGTCCACCCAGCCGGTGAAGCGGTTGTCCAGGTTCCACTGGCTCTGGCCGTGGCGGAGCAGTACCAGGTCGCTTGCCATGACGATATCCCGTGCCGAAACGCGGGCGGATTCTAGCGGAATCGGGGCGGGATGTCCCGGATCAGCCCGAGCAGGCGCCCCCGGGCATGGCCGCGATCTCGTCGCGGGTGCGCCGCACGGCCGGGGCAAGGTCGGGCGGGGCCTCGTCCAGGGCGCGTTCGATCTGGCGCTCGGCGGCGGTCTTGCAGCCGCGTTCGGCCAGCGCCTGGGCGAGATTGTTGCGGGCCACGACCAGGCCGGGGTCGATCTTCAGGGCGCGGCGGAAGGCGGCGACGGCGCCGTCCAGGTCGCCGCGCGCGTGGCGCGTGTTGCCCAGCCCGAGCCAGGGGCCGGGCTCGTCCGGCCAGCGGTCGGCGGCGGCGCGATAACCGCGGGCGGCGGTATCGACCTTCCCGGCCGCCTCCAGTCCGGCGACCGCGCGCAGGTATTCGCGGCGGGCCTCGGCGGCGGGCAGGTCGCCCGGCACCAGGGTGACCATCGCCCAGCGGCCGGCCTTGTCCCAGTCGTCCAGGAAATCCTCGGTGTCCATCAGTAGGCGCTCGGTCGTGCCCGAACGCAGGATCAGCTTGTCCGCGGCCGGCCGGTAGCCGATGACCACGGCGTAGTGCCAGCGCGGATAGAACTCCCAGCCCAGGTTTTGCATCACCAGCACCGGCCGGCCGGCGCGCAGCTCGGCGAGCAGCGCGTCCAGCGATTCCGGCAGGACATAGGGCACGCGCTCGTAGCCGCGGGTGGCCGCGATCATCTCCACTTGCAGCGAGCCCTGGCGCTCCGGCAGATAGACCTTGGGCACCAGGGTTTCCGGCTGCACGGACACACCGGACGCCCCCAGGACCGTCGCCAGCGCAGCGGGACCGCACTGGTAGCGCTCCTGCGGGAAGAAGGGCGTGGCGGCGAGTTCGACCCCGTCCTGCTGCGGGGACAGGATCTGGGGGCCGGCCACGCAACCCGCCAGCAGCAATGCCGGCAGGCAACGCATCAGCCACGCGAGCGCACCGGGGCCCCGCCCTCGCCGGACGGGGCCCCGGGCGTCGCGGTATCGCGGTGGCCGGCTAGAGCCGGTTGAACAGATCGATGGCACCGACGACTTCCAGGACCAGGAGAACCAGGAAGACCACACCGATCACCGCGAGGGCATCACCGCCGGCGGGCAGGTTCTTCAGCTCCTGCTCCAGGGTGTTCAACTCGGCGTCGGTGAGGCCGGCCACGCGCTGCTTGGCGGCCGCCGGGTCGACACCGAGCTCGACCATCTGCGCCTCGACGCGGTCCTGGGACAGCAGACGCTGCACCTCGGCCACGCGTTCGGCGCGGGCCTCGGCGTCGAGCGCGGCGCCGGTGCCGATCATGCCGGCCTGGGCGGCGGGCATGGCCATGAAGGAAAACAGGTAGGCAAACACCGCCATCAGGGCGAGCGGCGAACGCAAACGGGAGGTCTTGTCGCTATGCATCGTTTCGTCTCCTGCGAATTGAAGCCAAAGCACGGCCTGAATAGGTTCCGGCGGCCGCGATGGCGGCCCTGTCCCGGTACGCCTCCCTCGTTTCTCGGCGTCTGTCCTACACCAGTCTACCGCAATTCCGACGCGTCATCCCCGGCGGCGGCCTCCACCGGCACCGGCCAGCGGATGGTGACGGCGCGCAGGCCCCATTCCCGCGCGGCCTCCGCGTCCTCCATGTAGATGTCGATCTTGCGCCGCCAGCGCCGGTGCATCTTGTCCCGGACCACGTAGGTGCCGGACAGGCCCTCGATCTTGACCTCGGTGCCGTGATCCAGTCCCAGCTCGATGAGGTCGCGCGAGACCGCGATCGCCTTCATCCCCGGTTCCAGGGTGTCGCCCCAGGCGGTCAGCCGCGGATGATCGGGATGGGTCTGCGCCGGCGAGGGGCTATAGGCGCTGGCGGTAACCTCCAACGAACGCCATTCCACCTCCTCAGCGCAGGCCGGCAGCGCGAGGACGATCGCCAGGAGCCAAACGGCGCGGCGCATTCAGTGCCCCCCGCCCTTGAGGAAACGGGCGACATCGGTCGCGGTGGACGGCGCCAGCCAGCGCAGCGGCGCCGCCAGAACCGCCAGGATGCGGATGTGGCCGATGCCCTCGTAGAGCCGTAGCCGGGCCCGGCCGCCGGCCGCCTCGACGCGCGCCGCGAGGATTTCGCTGTCCTCGGCGTGGACGGTGGCGTCGGCGGCGCCGTGCAGCAGGAGCATGGGCGGCTCACCGCCGTCGACGAAATTAACGGGCTGCGACCGCGGCCAGGCCGTCTCCGGACCGAAGATGGTCTTGAGATCGGCGTCGGTCAGCGGCAGGAAATCGTAGGGCCCGGCCAGGCCGATCATGCCGGCCAGCCAGTCGCGGTCGCCGCCCTCGGCGGCCAGGTAGCGGGCGTCGGTGGCGAGCATGGCGGCGATGTGGGCGCCGGCGGAGTGCCCCATCACGAACAGCCGCGACGGATCGGCGCCGTAGTCGGCGGCGTGGTGCCGCGCCCAGGCGACCGCGGCCGCGCCGTCGTGCACGAACGCGGGGAATCCTACCGCCGGGTGCAGGCGGTAGTCCGGGATCACGGCCACCGCGCCCTGCGCGGCCAGGTACTGGCCAACGAAACGGTAGCCGGCGCGCTCGCCCTGGCTCCAGCGGCCGCCGTAGAAGAACACCACCACCGGCGCCTCGCCGGCGGCGGCGCGTGGGGCATACACGTCGAGCCGCTGGCGCGCCGCGTCGCCGTAGGCCAGGCCCGTGTGCAGGCGATAGCCGGCGGACGGCGTCAGGGCGTTGACCAGGCCCTGGCCGCTGCACCCGGCCAGGGCGCTCAGCAGGCCGGCCATGACGAATATCCGGGGCCATGCCATCGGGGATGTTCCGGTTGGGGGCGTGTCTGCCTCATTACGCGGGCGGCGGGGCGACGGATTTGCCGCCTCACGTCATGGTCACGAACTCTTCCGCGCTGGTCGGATGGATCGCCACGGTATCGTCGAAGTCGCGCTTGGTCGCGCCCATGCGCACCGCCACCGCGAAGCCCTGCAACATCTCGTCGGCGCCGTCGCCGATCACATGGGCACCGACGATGCGCTCCTCGTCGCCCGTGCAGACCAGCTTCATGCGGCTGGCGACCTTGTGTTCCAGCACGCCGTAGTAGAGGGAGTTGAAGCGGGTCTCGTAGACCGTCACCGCGCCGTCGCCGAAACGCTCGCGGGCCTCGGCCTCGGACAGGCCCACGCTGCCGATGGGCGGATGGCTGAACACCACCGTGGGGATGTTGGCGTAGTCCAGGTGGCGGTCCGCCTGGCCGCCGAAGAGCCGGTCCGCCAGGCGGCGGCCGGCGGCGATCGCCACCGGGGTCAGTTCCGCGCGGCCGGTGACGTCGCCCACAGCGTAGACGCCCTCGACGCTGGTGTTCTGGTAATCGTCCACGGGCACGTAACCGCCGGCGTCCGGCTCGACGCCGACCCGGTCCAGGCCGATGCCGTGGGTGTTCGGGGTGCGGCCGATGGCCCAGATCAGGGTGTCGAAGGTCTCGGGGGCGCGGTCGGTGGCGTAGTGCACGCGGACCCCGGCGCCATCCTCGGACAACTCGGCCACGGGGGTCTCCATGACCACCTCGATGCCGGCGTCGCGCATGTGCCCGATCAGGGTCTCGCCGAGCATGGCGTCGAAGTACTTGAGCACGTGGTCCTTGCGCAGCAGCAGCGTGGTCTGCGCGCCCAGGGCCTGGAGCACGCCCGCCAGTTCCACGGCGATGTAGCCGGAGCCGACCACCGCCACGCGCTCGGGGCGGGCATCCAGGGCGAAGAAGCCGTCGGAATCGGTGCCCAGCGAGGCGCCGGTGATCTCCGGCCAGGTCGGGAAGCCGCCGGTGGCGATCAGGATGTGCGGCGCGCTCAATCGCTCGCCGTCCACCTCCAGGGTGTGGGTGTCGACGAACCTGCCGCGACCGCGGAAGACGGTGACGCCGTCCTTGTCCAGGTTGCGCCCGTAGATGCCGTTGAGCCGGCGGATATAGTCCTCGCGGTGGACCACCAGCCGGTTCCAGTTGAGCGTCGGCGACGACGACTCGAAGCCGTAGCCCGGCGCGTCCGCGAACTTGTGCGCCAGATCGGCGGCGTGCCACATCACCTTTTTCGGGACGCAACCGACGTTGACGCAGGTGCCGCCCAGCCGGCCGGCCTCGATCAGCGCGACCCGCGCGCCGTGCTTCGCGGCCCGGCGCGCGGTGGCGATGCCGCCGCTGCCGCCGCCCAGGACGATGAAATCGAATTCGTGCTTGCTCATGTCTGCATTGTACCGGTGCCGGCAAAAAACCTAACCACAGAGACACAGAGAACACAGAGCCGGGAAGAATTTGAAGCCATAACACCTTGTGCCCATCAAGCCGCCTTTCTCTGTGTGCTCTGTGCCTCTGTGGTTGATGATTGCTTTTTGTGTCTCTGTGGTTGGTATTCTTTGAACGAATCATAAATCCGGGAGAACGGCATGAGCGGTCTGGTGGTCGGCTTCGTCGCCCTCGCGCTGGTCGGGGGGCTCCTCGGCTACGGCATCCTGATCTACAACAGCCTGGTGCGGCTCAAGCACGCCGTGTCCAAGGCCTGGAGCAACATCGACGTGCTCCTGAAGCAGCGCCACGACGAACTGCCCAAGCTCGTGGACACCTGCAAGCAGTACATGGACTACGAGAAGGAGACCCTGGAGGCGGTCATGCGGGCCCGCGCCGACGCCGAACGCGCGCGCACCGACGGCGACGTCAAGGGCGTGGGCCGCGCCGAGGGCGAGATGCGCTTCGGCCTGGGCAAGCTGTTCGCGGTGGCCGAGGCCTACCCGGACCTCAAGGCCAACGAATCCTTCCGCCAGCTCCAGCAGCGCATCTCCGGGCTGGAGGACGCCATCGCCGACCGCCGCGAGTACTACAACGAGGCGGTCAACCTGAACAACGTCCGCATCGAGCAGTTCCCCGACGTGATCGTGGCCGGCCTGTTCAACTTCGGGCCGGCGGACCTGCTGGAGTTCCCGCGCGAGGAACTGACCGACGTCGACGTCGGCGCCGCCTTCGCGGGCTGACCCCGGCGCCATGACCGGACTCGTCGCGGGCCTCGACGGCGAAGGGCTCGTCTGGCTGATCGCCTTCCTGGCGGCGGCCGGCGGCTTCGGCCTGTTCTGGAGCGTGCGCGGCCTGCGCCACGCGCGCCTGATCGGGGACACGCCCACCGCCCGCGTGCGCTCGGCGCCCCAGGGCTACGTCGAGCTCAAGGGCACCGCCAATGCGATGGCGGGGCCGCCGATCATCTCGCCGTTGACCGCGCGCCGCTGCGTGTACTGGTTCTACAAGATCGAGCGCCGGGTGCAGTCGGGGCGCAGCTCCCACTGGCGCACCGTCGAGAAGGGCCGCAGCGACGATCTGTTCCACCTGGAGGACGACACCGGCGCCTGCGTGGTGGACCCCGAGGGCGCCAAGGTGATCGCCGCCGAGACCCATACCTGGTTCGGCGCCACCGCGCGGCCGGACCGCGGCCCGTCGGCGGGCCACGGCATCGCGTTCGCCTTCGGCCGCCGGTACCGCTACCACGAGGCCCTGATCCGTGTCGGCGATCCGCTCTACGGCCTGGGCGAGTTCACCACCCGCCGCGCCGGCCACGGCAGCGAAGCCGAGGAGGTCAAGGCGCTGCTCGCGGAATGGAAGCGGGACCCCGAACGCATGGCGATGTTCGACGTGGACGGCGACGGCGAGGTGAGCCTCCAGGAATGGGAGGCCGCGCGCCGCGCCGCGAAGTCCCAGGTGCGGCGCGACCGCGACGGCGCCGAGACCGCCCCCGCCGCGCACGTCCTGCACCGCGGCGGCAGCGGCCGCCCCTACCTGCTGGCGGCGCTCACCGAGAAACAGCTCCTGCGCCGCAAGCTGCGCAAGGGCTTCGGCGGCTTCGCGCTGTTCGTGGTCTGCGGGGCGGTGCTGCTATGGGTGTTGCAGGTCAGGGGGATTCTCTGAGCCTGATTTCTGGAGCTAACCACAGAGGCACAGCGGGTGCAGAGGCAACAAAGACAAGACTCGCCAACCACAGAGACACAGAGGACACAGAGGGGATAAAAGCAAGGGGCAAGCCGGGATAAGCGAAGCGTTCCCGGCATGTCGCGGATCCCCCCCACCCTCCGGCGGTTAGTCTTCTTGACCCTCTGCCTCTGTGCACTCTGTGCCTCTGTGGTTAGTCTTCTTGCCGCCGCAAACGAGCCTGTCGGTCCTTGCGTTTTCCCCCATGCCACGACGATGTCGCTCGCGGGCGCATGTTAGATTCACGGGCTACCCGAACGACATGCCCGACCCATGCCCGAGACCGTCGACAACCCCCTTCTCAGACTCGCCGACGAGGGCGGCCTGCCGCCCTTCTCCGCCATCCGGCCGGAGCACGCCGAGCCGGCCGTGGACACCCTGCTCGAACGCGCCCGCGACGCGGTGGCGACGGCGAGCGCGGCCGCCGAGCCGACCTGGGCGGCCGTCGCCGAGCCGGTGGAGGCCGCCGAGGACGCGCTGGAGCGGGTCTTCAGCCCCGTATCGCACATGCACGCGGTGATGAACTCCGCCGAGTGGCGCGCCGCCTACGAGGCCTGCCTGCCCAAGCTCACCGCCTACGCCACCGAGATGGGCCAGAACCGCGCCCTGTTCGATGCCTGGCGGGCGCTGGCGGACGGACCCGAGTACGAACGACTGGACGCCGCGCGCCGCAAGGTGGTGGACAACGCCCTGCGCGACTTCCGCCTGGCCGGCGTCGACCTGCCGGAGGCGGAGAAACGCCGCTACGCCGAGATCATGCAGCGGCTGTCCGAACTGTCCACCCGCTTCCAGCAGAACCTGCTGGACGCCACCCAGGCTTGGCGCAAGCACATCACCGACGAGGCGCAACTCGCCGGCCTGCCCGACAGCCAGAAGGACCTCCTGGCCCAGAACGCGCGCAACAAGGACCTGGACGGCTGGCTGGTCACCCTGGACGCGCCCAGCTTCCTGGCGATCCACACCTATGCCGAGGACCGCGAGTTGCGGCGCGAGGTCTACCAGGCCTTCGTCACCCGCGCTTCCGACGAGGGGCCGCACGCCGGCGAGTACGACAATAGCGAGTTGATGGACGAGATCGTGGCCCTGCGCCACGAGGCCGCCAACCTGCTCGGCTACCGCGACTACGCCGAGCGCGCCCTGGCCACCCGCATGGCCCGCAGTCCGGACGAGGTGATCGATTTCCTGCGCGACCTGGCGGGGCGTACCCGGCCGCGCGCCGAGGCCGAGCGCGACGAGCTGGCCGCCTTCGCCCGCGGGCGCGACGGCATCGACGAGCTCCAGGCCTGGGACCTGGGCTATTACATGGACCAACTCAAGCGCGAGCGCTTCCGGCTGTCGGCCGAGGACCTGCGCCCCTACTTCCGCGCCGACCGCGTGATCGACGGCCTGTTCGCCATCGTCCAGCGCCTGTACGGCGTGCGCATCCGACAGGTGGCGGACGTCGACGTCTGGCACGACGATGTCACCTATTACGCCATCGAGGACGCCGGCGGCGACCCCGTGGGCGGCTTCTACCTCGATCCCTACGCCCGCGAGGACAAGCGCGGCGGCGCCTGGATGGCGGATTGCGTGGGCCGGCGGCGCACCCCGGCGGGCGTCCAGCGGCCGGTGGCCTTCGTCACCTGCAACTTCGCGCCGCCGGTGGCCGGCAAGCCCGCCCTGCTCACCCACGACGAGGTGACCACCCTGTTCCACGAGTTCGGCCACGCCCTGCACCACCTGCTCACCCGCGTGGACACCGCGCCGGTGGCCGGCATCAGCGGCGTGTCCTGGGACGCGGTGGAACTGCCCAGCCAGTTCATGGAGAACTGGTGCTGGCAGCGCGAGGCCCTGGACCTGTTCGCCCGCCACCACGAGACCGGCGAGCCCATGCCGGAGGACCTGTTCCGGCGCATGACCGACGCCCGCAACTTCATGTCCGGGCTGATGATGCTGCGCCAGATCGAGTTCTCGCTGTTCGACTTCCTGCTGCACCGGGACTACGACCCGGCGAAGGGCGCCCGCGTGCAGGCGACGCTGGAGGCGGTCCGCGCCGAGGTGGCGGTGATGACACCGCCCGAGTGGAACCGCTTCGCCCACGGCTTCGCGCACATCTTCGCCGGCGGCTACGCCGCGGGCTACTACAGCTACAAGTGGGCCGAGGTCCTGTCCGCGGACGCCTTCGACGCCTTCGAGGAGGCCGGCATCTTCGACGCCGAGACCGGCGCCCGCTTCCGCGAGGAGATCCTGGAGACCGGCGGCTCGCGCGAGGCCCTGGAGAACTTCGTCGCCTTCCGCGGCCGCGAGCCGGACCTAGGGCCGCTGCTGCGGCAGAGCGGGTTGCTGGACGGGGGGCGGGCGGCTTGAATCTTCCCTTCCCCCTCACCCCAACCCCTCTCCCCCAAGGGGGAGAGGGGCTTGAATAGAGAAACCCTGAAAGCTGTAGTTCAATTCCCGGCTCCCTTCAGGGGGAGAGACTCCGCACTCTAATATCATTCCCTCTCCCCCTTCAGGGGGAGAGGGCCAGGGTGAGGGGGGCCAGCTAGGTCGACGACCCGTCCCCCGCCACCAGATGCTCACGAATACACGCCAATACTGCCTCCGTTTCCCGAAGTACCTCGTCATTCCAGAACCGAATCACGCGAAATCCATGTGATTCAAGAGCCGCGGTACGCGCCGCATCGTAGGCACGCGTTTGCTCGGCATGTTGGCCACCATCCAACTCCACAATAAGCTCGGCCTCCAAGCACACGAAGTCGACGATATAGCGACCTAGGGGATGCTGACGCCGAAACTTGTAGCCCTCCAGGCGCCTGGCACGCCGGTGACACCACAGCCGGTTCTCGGCATCCGTTTGTTCGCGTCGTAGCCGACGGGCGAACCGATTCATCGATTCCCCTCACCCCTGGCCCCTCTCCCCGCGGGGGGAGAGGGGAAAAGTCAGGGCCGGCGTGAATGGCCCCAAGGCGTCCAGGTGCGCCCGCACCGTCTCCGCCGCCACCGGCTCGCGGCACATGCCCCGCGCCGGCCCCAGGCGCGCGGCATGGAACAGCGCCGCGGTCAGCGCCAGGCCGGCGGCGACGATGGCCAGCGACGGCCAGGGGCCGGGGTCGGTCTCCAGCCCGCCGCGCGCGGTCGCCGGAACCAGGGCGAACAGGATGCCGGCCGCGGCCAGCCAGCCCAGCACCCGGGCCCGGATCCCCGTCAGCACCCGTCTCCCGTCGCCGGCGGCGAGGCGGCGCAGCTCGGCGCGGGAAAAATGATCCAGCCGCCAGGCCGTGGCCTCGTCCACGGGACGCGCGGCCGGCGGCGGCAATGTCGCGCCGGTGATCGGGTCGGCAACGGCCTCGCCGCGCGCGTGCCGGGCGACGGCCGCGCGCACGGCGGCGTGCCGCGACTCCGAGAGGGGATACCACCACATGATCGATAGTCCGAGGGCATTCAGCGCCGCCGGCACCAGGGCATACAGGCACTTGATCGCGAGCACCACCTGCGGCGACTGGCTGTCGGCGCCGGGCACATAGCCCATGCCCCCGAGAATCGCCAGCGGCAGCGAGGCCCCCGGGATCAGCGCGAACTTGGGGATGATCGCCCAGAGGGCGGAGAACTGGGCCTCGCGGCGCTTGCCGGTTAGCAGCTCGTCGTAGTCCACCACGTCGGCGTGCATGGCGCCGCCCACGAACAGCCAGACCGCCGATTGCAGCCCCACGTAGACGTGCAGGAACAGCACCGTGCGCTCGTCGCCCGGCCCCATGAAGAACAGGGAGGCGCCGCCGGTGACCGCGACGAAGGCCGCCGCCAGCCACACGGTCAGCTTGCCGCGCGCCTCGGCCACCATCAGCCACACCGGCAGGGCCACCAGCCCGGACACGAGATAGGCGACCAGGAAATAGCCCACCCAGGCCTGGTCCACGCCGAGCACGTAATCGGCGTAGAACGGCATCAGGGTCGCCGGCATCGCGAACGGGATCGCGGTGATCACGTGCGATGCGAACATCACCCGGAAGGGCCGGTTGCGCAGGGCCCGGCGCACGCCCGGCACCAGCGGCACGCGCCCGCGGCCGGCGAACTCGCGCCGCTCGCGGATGCGCCACAGGAACAGGGCGTTGGCCGCCAGGTAGGCGCCGACGTAGAGCGTCGCCTGCCAGGACATGCGCGCCCGTTCGTCCTCGATCCCGGCGCCGGCCAGGACGTTCGGCAGGACCGCGCCGATCACCGTGCCCAGGGCGGCGAAGCCGGCGATGGCGGCGAACAGTTGCTGGCGTTCGCCCTGGTCCAGGGTCAGTTCCACGGCCAGGGCCTGGCGCGGCACGTTGGACAGGGTCACGAACAGGAAGCTCAGCAGCAGCGCGCCGACGGCCCAGCCCGCCAGCCCCGCCTCCGGCAACACCCGGGGCGGGTTCAGCAGCAGCCAGAACATCACGGCGTTGCCGAGCACGCCGGCGGCGATCCAGGGCAGACGCCGGCCGAAGCGGCTGCGGGTGCGGTCCGAGAGCCAGCCCATCACCGGATCGGTGATGGCGTCGAAGGCGCGGCCGGCCGCGATCGCCACCGCCATGATCCCGGCCGGCAGCGCCACCACGTCGACATAGAACTTGGTCAGGTAGACCGCCAGCAGCAGCGCCATGGCCGCGCCCACCGCCGCCGGCAGGGCGAAGACCACCCGCGTGCCCGTGCCCAGCCGCTCCGATGGCGTCATCCGTGGTTCCCTCCCCCGTCGCCGCCCCGCCGGGCGGGGTTACACTGTCGGGCCCGTCGACCGGAGCCCGGAAAACCCGAACATGCGTATCGCCACCTGGAACGTCAACTCGCTCAACGTCCGCCTGCCGCACGTGCTGGCCTGGCTCGAGAAGGAGCCGGTGGACGTGCTGGCCCTGCAGGAAACCAAGCTCACCGACGACAAGTTCCCGGCGGACGCCCTGGCCGAGGCCGGCTACCGGGCGGTCTGGAACGGCCAGCCCACCTACAACGGGGTGGCGATCCTGGCGCGCGAGGCGCCCGAGGACGAGGTCCCGGACCTGCCCGGCTACGAGGACGACCAGAAGCGCGTGCTCGCGGCCACGATCGGCGGGGTGCGGGTGATCGACGTCTACTGCCCCAACGGCGGCGACCTGGACTCTCCCAAATACGGCTACAAGCTGGACTGGTTCGCGGCCCTGCGCGATTACGTCGCCGATGAGCTTACCCGCCACGAACGGCTGGTGGTGCTGGGCGACTTCAACGTCGCGCCCCGGCCCGAGGATACCCACGACCCGGAGAAGTGGGAAGGCCGCATCCTCTGTTCGCCGCCGGAACGCGAAGCCCTCCAGACCGTGATCGACGCCGGCCTGGTCGACACCTGGCGGCTGTTCCCGGACCGCGAGGGCCGGCGCCGCTTTACCTGGTGGGATTACCGCAACGGCGGCTGGGCCCGCAACGCCGGCCTGCGCATCGACCACATCCTGGCCTCCCCCGCCCTGGCGGAGACCTGCGGCGACTGCGCCGCCCACGTCGGCGAGCGCGGCCGCAAGCGGCCGTCGGACCATGTGCCGGTGGTGGCGGAGTTCGGCTGAAGACCCCCCTCACCCCTGGCCCCTCTCCCGCCAGCGGGAGAGGGGAAATACGATTATTCCGTGCTCTCTCCCGCCCGCGGGAGAGGGAAAATACGATTCTTCCGCGCTCTATCCCGCCCGCGGGAGAGGGAAATACGGTTCTTCCGCGCACCCTCCCGCAAGAGGGAGAGGGGAATACGTTGCCCCTTTCGCTCCCGCCAGCGGAGAGGGGACACGGCGCCTCCGTTTTCCTCCCTCTCCCCCTCGAGGGGGAGAGGGTCGGGGTGAGGGGGTGCGCCGCCTAAATCGACAACACGATCAACGCCTGCGCCGGGAAATAGCTGCCCAGGATCAACGCCTGGGCCGCGCGGAACGGGCGCAGGAACTTGTTCCAGCCGATGACCGCGTCCGAGAACGCGAACAGTACGGCGCCCACGGCCGCCCACCAGGCGGGGCCACCGAGGGCGTCGGCACGCCCTATCGCGGCGCCGGCCATCAGCAGCAGCAGGGCCCCATAGAGCGCCACCGGTACGCGCAAGCCGCGCGCGCCGGGCAACAGCACCGCCGAGAAGGCGGCCCAGACCGCGAGCAGTACCAGCCAGGCCGTGGCCGGCACGCCGGTCCAGGCCCAGCCGCCGGCGAAGGCCCCGATATAGAGCAAGTGCGCGACGGCGAAGCTGACCAGGCCCTCCCGGAACCGGTCTCGGGGCAGCATCAGGAAGACGTCGCCGGCCAGCGAGAACACCAGGCCGGCCACGATCAGCCAGCGGTAGGCGCCGCCGCCGTCGGCGATCAGCGCGCCCAGCAGGATCAGCGCCGTGGTCAGCGGCTTGCAGATATAGACCTGGCGGCGACGGCCGCGGTATTCGCCGTCGATGGTCGCCAGGGCGGACAGGGCGATCGCGGGCAGCCAGAGCAGCAGTTGGATCGTGGTCATCGCGGTACCGGCATGGAACGTTGCGTCGGAGGCTACCAAACCTCGACGGCACCGGCTTGACCCCGTAGTGTGATACGGGATTATGGTGATGGATCGACAAGGAGGCAGCCGGCGATGAGCTATACCATCGGACAACTGGCCCGCGCCGCGGACAGCGACGTCGAGACCATCCGCTATTACGAGCGGCGCGGCCTGATGCCGGCGCCGCCGCGCGGCGCCAACGGCTACCGGCATTATCCGGCGGACGCCGCCGACCGCCTGCGCTTCATCCGCCGGGCCAAACGGCTCGGCTTCACGCTGGCGGAGACCCGGGACCTGCTGGCCCTGCACGACGGCGCCGGCGCGCGCGCCGAGGTCAAGGCGCTGGCCCGCAGCAAGCTGGCCGACCTGGACGAGCGCCTGGCCGACCTGGCCCGCATGCGCGAGGCGCTGGCGGACCTGGAGGCCCGCTGCTCGGGCCGGGGTCCGGTGCACGGCTGCCCCATCATCCAGGCACTGAGCGACCAGGAGGCGACATGACCCAGCACGCTCACGCGACACACGACAGCCATCATGCCTGCCACGACGACGGCCACGAGCATGCCGGCGGCATGTTCCGGACCACGTCGCAGGTCACCCTGCACTGTCTGGTGGGCTGCAGCATCGGCGAGTTCCTGGGCCTGTTCCTGGGCACCCTGATCGGCCTGGGCGTCTTCGGCACGGTGGCTCTGGCGGTGGTCTTCGCCTTCGTCGTGGGTATCAGCCTGGCGGTGCTCCCGGTGATGCGGAACCACGGCATGACCCTCAAACAGGCCCTGGCGACGGTCTGGCTGGGCGAAGTGATGTCGATCACCGCCATGGAGATCGCCATGAACGGCATCGACCTCGCCATCGGCGGCGTCCAGGCCGGCTCCCTGGCCAACCCGCTGTTCTGGATCGGTTTCGCGGCGGCCGTGCCCGCCGGCTACGTCGCCGCCTGGCCGGTGAACTACCTGCTGCTCAAGCGCAACCTCAAGAAATGCCACTGAGGCCCGTCCCGTGTCTCGGCAGGGCGCGTCAAGATCGGTATGCTTTCCGGTTTCCGACATCCGGTGAGTGAACGTCATGGCGCAAGACCCGAAGCCCTCGCATTCCACGCTGTACAACGCCCTGTTCGTGCCGGGGCTGATCCTCGGCGGCCTGATCCTGATCGCCCTGGTGGTACTGGCCTTCGGCGACAAGCTGGCGGATAACGGCGGCGGTTCCGCCGACGGCGAGCGCCGGGTGAGCGAACAGCTCATGGCCCGCTTCGAATCCGAGTACGACGCCAAGGGCATGGCCGTGGGCGAGGCCGACGCCCCGGTGGTGATGCGCGAGTTCGCCGACTACCAGTGCCCGGCCTGCGGCGCCTTCGCCGATACCGCCAAGCGGATTCGCGAAGAATACGTCGCCGACGGCCGGGTGCGCTTCGTGTTCTTCGACTTCCCCCTGCCCATGCACCAGCATGCGCACGAGGCCGCGCAGGCGGCGCGCTGCGCGGCCCGCGCCGATCGCTTCTGGCCCTATCACGACCGGCTGTTCGAGACGCAGCGGGAGTGGGCGCGGGAATCCGACGCCACCGGCTTCTTTTATGACCTGGCGGTGCAGACCGAGGTACCGCTGGAGCCCTTCAAGCGCTGCCTGAGCCAGGACGCTACCAGCGCGGTGGTGGACGAGAACGCGCAGATCGCGCGCGATGTCGGCGCCGTGGCCACGCCCACGATCCTGATCGGCGACCGCGTGTTCTCCGGGGCCACCGGCTACGACACCCTCAAGCGCGAGATCGAGAACCGGTTGGCGGCGGCCACGGCGGGCCAGGACGCGGCTCAGTAGAGCAGGAGGGTCAGCAGTCCCCGCAGACCGTAGGCCGCCCCGGCCACCACGACCAGGCCGGCCAGCCAAAGGCCGACGAACCAGAGCCATTGGCGGGTGCGGCGTTTCACGGGCCTTGAGCGCGTCCGGGATGACGGCCGATGCCGGCTAGTGGTAGCCGGCATCGGCGGTCACCTTGCCGCGGAAGACCCAGTAGGAATAGCCGGTGTAGAACAGGATGAAGGGCACCAGGACCGCCACGCCCACCATCAGGAAGGCCTGGCTCTCGGGCGGCGAGGCGGCGTTCCAGATGGTCAGGTGCGGCGGCATGATATGCGGCCACATGGAGATCGCCAGGCCCGCGTAGCCGAGGCCGAACATCGCCAGCGAATAGACGAAGGGCGCGCGCTCGAAGCGACGGCTGACGGCGCGGTACAGGCCCAGCGAGACGGCCGCCACCAGCACCGGCACCGGTGCCAGGTAGGCGATGTTGGGCCAGGAGAACCAGCGCTCGGCGTAGGCCAACTCCAGGAACGGCACCCACAGGCTGACCAGGGCCATGAAGCCGATCACCGCGAACAGCAGCCGCCGGCACCAGCCGAAGGCGGCGGTCTGCAGCGGCCCCTCGGCCTTCATCACCAGCCAGCTCGCGCCCAGCAGGGCGTAGCCGGCCACCAGGGCGATCCCGGTCATCACCGAGAACGGGCTCAGCCAGTCGAAGCTGCCGCCGACGTACTGGCCGCCGCGGACCTCGATGCCCTGCACGATCGCGCCCAGGGTCAGGCCCTGGCAGAACGTGGCGACGATGGAGCCGTAGTTGAAGGCCGCGTTCCAGCCGGCCTTGCGTCGGGCCTTGAAGCGGAATTCGAAGGCCACGCCGCGGAAGATCAGCGCGATCAGCATCAGCGACAGCGGCAGGTACAGCGCCGGCAGCATCGCCGAGTAGACCGGCGGGAAGGCCGCCAGAAGGCCGGCGCCGCCCAGTACCAGCCAGGTCTCGTTGCCGTCCCAGACCGGGGCCACGGAGTTCATCATCACGTCGCGCTCGCCCTCGTCGCGGGCGAGGCGCGAGAGGATGCCGATACCCAGGACGAAACCGTCCAGGAACACGTACATGAACACGCCGAAGCCGATCACGGCGAACCAGAGCAGCGGCATCAGTTCGAGCATGGCGTCAGCCCTCCTCGTCCGCCGGGACGTCCGGGTAGGACAGCGGCCGCGCCGCGGTCCGGTAAGGCGTGGCGGCGGACGGCGGTCCCTCGGGGCCGGAGCGGATCAGCCGCAGGATGTAGTACAGGCCGGCGCCGAAGACGATGCCGTAGACCACGACGAACACGGCGAGCGTGGCGAGCACGCTGGCGCCGGCGACCGGCGAGCCGGCCTCGGACGTGCGCATCAGGCCGTACACCACCCAGGGCTGGCGGCCGATCTCGGTGGTGAACCAACCGGCGAGTACCGCGACGAAACCCGAGGGCGCCATCGCGATGCAGAAATTCTGGAAGGGACGCGACCGGAACAGCCGCCGCCGGGCGGCCAACCATAGCCCGCAGACCGCGAGCAGCAGCATCAGCAGCCCGAGCCCGACCATGACCCGGAAGGTGAAGAACACCGTGCGTACCGGCGGCCGGTCCGCCGGCGCGAACTCCTCCAGGCCGGTGACCTCGCCGTCCGGGTCGTGCGCCAGGATCAGGCTGCCGAGCTTGGGCACGGACAACGCGAAACGGTTGCTCTCGGTGGCCGGGTCGGGCCAGGCGAACAGGTGCAGGGGCGCGCCGCGCTCGGTGTGCCAGTGCGCCTCCATGGCCGCGACCTTGGCGGGCTGGTGTTCCTGGGTGTTCAGGCCGTGCAGGTCGCCGGCGAATATCTGCAGGGGCGCCACGATGGCCACGAAGCCGACCCCCATGCCCATCATCACCCGCGCCGCCTCGTTGGCGATCCCGCGCTTGAGGTACCAGGCGGCCACCGCCAGGATCACGAACGCCGTCGTCAGGTAGGCCGCCAGCACCATGTGCACCAGCCGGTAGGGGAACGACGGATTGAAGATGATCGCCCACCAGTCGACCGGGAAGAAGATGCCGTCGCGGATCTCGTAGCCCGCCGGGGTGTGCATCCAGGAATTCGCCGACAGGATCCAGAACGACGACAGCAGCATGCCGAGCGCCACCATGCAGGTGGCGAAGAAGTGCAGGCCGTTGCCGACCCGCTCCCAGCCGAACAGCATGATCCCGAGGAAGGTCGCCTCCAGGAAGAAGGCGGTGAGCACCTCGTAGGAGAGCAGCGGCCCCAGGATGTTGCCGGTGGCCTCGGAGAATTCGCTCCAGTTGGTGCCGAACTGGAAGCTCATGACGATGCCCGAGACCACGCCCATGCCGAACGACACGGCGAAGATCTTCACCCAGAAGCGGAACAGCCGCCGATAGACGTCGCGGCCGGTGCGCAGCCACAGGAATTCGAGCATGCCCAGCCAACTCGCCAGGCCGATGGTGAACGCCGGGAACAGGATGTGGAACGAGACCACGAAGGCGAACTGCAATCGCGATAGCAGTAGCGGGTCCAGTTCCATATCCGACGCTCCTTGCTGCAGTGCGTCATATCATACCCGACACGGCTCCACCGGTTAAGTGAAGGCGCCGGTCGACGGGTGCGGCAAAGTGTCGCGGGCGTGCGCCCGCCCGGCTCAGCCGCCGGGCACGTCGTTGCCGGCGGCGCGCCAGGCGTCCATGTGCCAGGCGGCGTCGAAGCGTCCGGCCATCTCACCGGTCTCCGCCACGCCCTCCACGGGGCCGTGGAACACGGCGAGCATCTCGGCGCCCTCGGGGCTGACCGGCTCGTGGATGGCGCCCACGTTCTCGAACAGGTAGGAGCCTTCCTCGAACCGGATCGCCGGATCGTCCGCGTAGTGGAAACCGCCCTTGGTCACATAGGCCTCGACCGGCTCCAGGTGGCGGTGGATCGGAGCACTGACCCCCGGATCGACCTTGATCAGGATGGTGAAGCGCCCGCTCTCGCGGTCGGCGTGCAGGAGCTTGAAATAGGCCCCCTCGAAGGCCCAGGGGATCCAGTCCACGCGGGGACCGTGGACCACGTCGAGGGTGTCGCGGCTATTGGGCTCGATCGCTGCGGCCATGATGGATTCTCCTCGTTTCGCACCGATGGGTTTTATCGCTGTTGTCCTCCCGCACGGGCGTGCGCCCCGGCGGGGTAACCGAAACTACGCCCCCGGCGGCGGGGCCGCAAGCCGGGCGAGGTCTCAGCAGAGGCGGGTGCGCTTGGGGGCGAGGCGCTCCAGGAAGGCCTGCTGGTCGGCGAGGATGCGGCGGTTGGCCAGGATCAGCCACTCCGCCAGGTTGGGCGCGTACGGCAGCGCCAGGAGTTTCATGCCGGCGGCCTCGGGGGTGCGGTCGTCCTTCTGGCGGTTGCAGGTCTCGCAGGCGGCGACCACGTTGGTCCACTCGTGCACGCCGCCCTTCGAGCGGGGCACCACGTGCTCGATCTGCATCTCGCGGTAGGCCAGCCGCCGGCCGCAGTACAGGCACAGGCCGCCGTCGCGGTGATAGAGCTCGCGGCGGGACAGCGGCGGCATCAGGTTGCGGGCGAAGCGGTGCGAGCGGTCGTGCACCGCCACGATGGAATCGATGGCCATGTGGCTGCGGATGCCGGTCTCGCGCGAACGTCCGCCGCGCAGCCGGATCTTCTGACAGCCGGCCTCCCAGGCGATCTTGCCCGTGAAGTACAGCCCCACGGCCTCGCGCCAGTCGATCCATTCCACCGGCAGACCGCCGGCGTCCAGTTTCAGAATCCTCGGAAACACCTCCAAGATCCCTTCCTCGACATGTTCGACCGTATTCTCCCGCCCCGCCCCGAGTATCGGGGGGCACGATGACGGAAAGATTGCGGCATTTCGCGGTCCCAGTCGAGTGTAGCAGGACCGGCGCGCAGGGTATCGTCCCCCCGTCGTGTATCAACGACAGCCACGGCCATCCGGATGCGTGCCCGGGCCGTACAATGACGAACGCCCGACGACGGCACGCCGTCGGGCGCCGCCGTCCGACCAGTTGAACAAGGAGTTCCCCACATGGCCAAACGCCTGGCGGCGGCCGGCGCGGCACTCGCCCTGCTCGCGCTCGCGGCCTACGCGCTGATCCCCGCCGACCCGACCGGCGCCGCGCCCGAGGGGCGCCGCATCGCCGTGGAGACGACGCCGATCGGGCGCGGCACGCTGGTGGACCGGCGCGAGTTCCCCGGCAGCCTGGAAGCGGCGGCCGAATTCACCGTGGCGCCCAAGGTCGGCGGCCGGGTCGAGGCCATGCTGGCGGACATCGGCGACCGCGTCGCCCGCGGCGACGTGGTCGTCCGGCTCGACGACGCCGAGTACCGGCAGGCGGTGACGCAGGCCGAGGCCGAGCTCGCCGTGGCGCGGGCGCAACGGCGCGAGGCGCGCAGCAACCGCACCCTGGCCGAGCGGCGCCTGGAGCGCGTGCGCCGCCTGCGCGAGCGCGGCATCGCCGCGGCTTCCGAGCTGGACGAGGCCGAGACCGAGGCCGCCGCGCAGACCGCGGCGACCGCCGTGGCCGAGGCCCAGGTGACCCGGGCCCGCGCGGCCCTGGAGGCCGCCCAGGTACGGCTCGGCTATACCCGGATCGCGGCCGACTGGCCGGGTGCCGGCGAGGCGCGCGTGGTGGGCGAGCGCCTGGTCGATACCGGCGACACCGTAGCCGCGAACACGGCCATGCTCACGATCCTGGACATCCGGCGGCTCAAGGCCGTGATCCGGGTGCCGGAGGATGTCTACGCCGGCGTGGCGCCGGGTCAGCAGGCCGAGGTCCGGGCGAGCGCCCTGCCGGGCCGCGTCTTCCCGGCCACGGTCGCCCGGATCGCGCCGCGCTTCGACACCGACTCCCGCCAGGCGCGCGTCGAGCTGACCGTGGACAACCCGGAACGCGCCCTGGTGCCCGGCATGTTCGTCCAGGTGGCAGTGGCCGCCGGGCGGGTCGAGGACGCCCCCCTGCTGCCGGCGACCGCGCTGGTCGAGCGCGGCGGCCGCACCGGCGTGTTCGTGCTGGCGCCGGAGGCGGACACCGCGCGCTTCGTGCCCGTGGACGTGGCCCTGCGCGCCGACGGCCGGGCCGCCCTCGCCGCCCCCGGCGACCTGGACGGCGACGTGGTCGTCCTGGGCCAGAACCAGCTCGAGGACGGCACCGCCGTGGTCCGCGCCGACACGGACGACGGCGACGCATGAACCTGCCCGCCCTCGCCGTCGACCGGCCGGTGTTCACTGTCATGGTGACGCTGATCGCCGTGCTCCTGGGCCTGGTGGCCCTGCTGCGCCTGCCGGTGGACCTGCTGCCGGATATCGAGACCCCGGCCCTGACCGTGTCGGTGGACTACGAGAACGCCGCGCCGGAAACCATGGAGGAGCTGGTGGCGCGGCCCGTCGAGCGGGCCGTGGCCTCCACGCCCGGGCTGGAGGAAATGATCTCCACCTCCGCCGAGGGCGTGACCAACGTCACCCTGCGCTTCGCCTGGGGCACCGATGTCGACGGCGCCGCCAACGATGTCCGCGACCGGCTGTTCAGCGAGCTCGACGAGCTGCCCGAGGACGCCGGCCGGCCGCAACTGCGCAAGTTCGACAGCGCGGACCTGCCGATCCTGATCCTGGGCATCAGCAGCGGCATCGACCCGATCGAGCTGCGGCGCCTGATCGACAACCAGCTTTCGCATCGCCTGCAGCAAGTGCCGGGCGTGGCCGCGGTGGAGGTCTGGGGCGGTCCCGAACGCGAGATCCACATCGACCTGGACCGGCGGCAGGTGCAGGCACTGGGCCTGTCGCTGACCCAGGTCCGCGAAGCCCTGACCGCCGCCAACCGCAACCTGCCGGCCGGCTCCATCCTGGTCGGCGACCGCGAGCTGACCCTGCGCACGCCGGGGCGACTCAGCGATCTGGCCACCCTGCGCGAGACCGTCGTCGCCACCGTCGACGGGGCCCCGGTGCGCCTGCGCCAGATCGCGGCCGTGGCCGATACCCAACGGCGCGAGACGCGCCTGATCCGGATCGACGGCGAGCCCGGCGTGCGCATGGGCGTGCGCAAGCAGTCCGGCGCCAATACGGTGGAGGTCGTCTCCCGGATCATGGACGAGGTCGAACGGCTCAACCGCGACTTCCCGCAGGCCCGGCTCACCCCCTTCTTCGACACCTCGGACTATATCCGTCAGTCGATCCGCAACGTTTCCCGCTCGCTGCTCTACGGCAGCGCCCTGGCGGTGCTGGTGCTGCTCGCCTTCCTGGGCAGCCCGCGGGCGACGCTGGTGGTGGCCACGGCGATCCCGGTGTCGCTGATCGCGACCTTCGCCCTGGTCTATTTCAACGGCTTCACCATCAACCTCATGACCCTCGGCGGGCTCGCCCTGGGCGTGGGCCTGATGGTGGACGCCGCGATCGTGGTGCTGGAGAACGTGATGCGGCGGCGCCAGGAGCTGGGCGAGGCGGCGCGCGAGTCGGCGGTGGCCGGCACCCGCGAGATCGCCGCGGCCATCGTCGCCAGCACGCTCACGACCCTCGCGATCTTCGTGCCCATGCTGTTCGCGCGCGAGCTGGCCGGCCAGCTCTTCCGGCAACTCGCGATCGTGGTCGCCTTCGCCCTGGTCTGCGCGCTGCTGGTGGCCCTGACACTGGTACCGATGCTCGCCGCGCGCGTGGTCCGCGACGGCGACTCGCCGGGGCCGGCGCCGCTGCGGCGCCTGAGCGACCGGGCCGCGGCGGGCTTCGCGGCCTTCCGGGAACGCTATCGGCACGTGCTGGACACCGCCCTGGCCCGGCCGCGGACCGTGCTCGCCGGGACCGCTCTGGCGGTCGCCGCGGCGGTCGCCGCCCTGCCCCTGATCGGCACCGAATTCATGCCCGCCAGCGACGAGGGCGAGGTGCGCGTGAGCCTGGAGATGCCCCCGGGCACCCGCCTGGAGGTCCTGGACCGCCAGACCCGCCGGGCGGAGGCCGTGATCCGGGAGGCCGTGCCGGAGGCCACCTCCGTGGTGACCAGCGTGGGGGCCTCGTCCCACCGCGCCGAGGGCGGCGCCGAGGCGGATATCCGCGTCGAACTCGCGCCGCTGGCGCAGCGCGACCGCGGCAGCGCCGAGATCGCCGCCGACCTGCGGGCGGCGATCGGCGCCCTGCCCGACACCACGGTACGGGTGCGCGTGCGCCAGCCGTTCTTCCTGCGCATGCTGCAGGGCGGCGGCGAGGCCGAGAGCCTGCAGATCGAGGTGCGCGGCTACGAGTTCGCGACCATCGACGACCTGGCTACCCGGGTCGCCGAGCGCGTGCGGTCCATTCCCGGCGTGACCGACGCGCGCTTGCCGCGCACCGGCGGCGAGCCGCAGCGGCTGGTCGTGGTCGACCGACCCCGCGCCGCCGACCTGGGCGTGTCGGTCGAGGACGTCGCCCGCACGGTCGAGACCGCCATCGCCGGCGGCAACGCCGGCTATTTCCTGGACGACGGCGACGAAGTGCCGATCGTGGTCAAGCTGGCGGACAACCTCACCGTCACCCCCGCGCAACTGCTGGAACTGCCGGTACCGGCGGCCGACGGCCGTCGGGTGCGGCTGGGCAATGTCGCCGACCTGCGCGAGGCCAGCGGCCCGACCGTGATCGACCGCAAGAACCAGCAGCGGCTGAAGACGGTCTATGTCAACATCGCCGGCCGGGACCTGGGCTCGGTGGCCGCGGACGTCCAGGCCGCCCTGGACGGCATCGCGCGGCCGGCGAACTACGACCTGATCCTGTCGGGGGAATACGAGGAACAGGTGGAAACCTTCGGCGAGCTGGGACTCAACGTCCTGCTCGCCCTGTTGTTGGTCTACATGGTCATGGCATGTCTGTACGAATCCCTGCGCGATCCGTTGATCGTGATGACCACGGTGCCGATGGCACTGATCGGCGTGGTCGCCGCCCTGCTGGTCACCGGCACCACCCTCAACGCGCAATCGCTGGTGGGCTGCCTGATGCTGATCGGCATCGTGGTGAACAACGCCATCCTGATCGTGGACCAGGCCAACTTGCTTCGCCGCGGCGGGCGGACCGTGGCGGACGCGATCCGGGAGGCCGGGCGACGGCGGCTGCGGCCGATCCTGATGACCGCGGCCACCACCATGCTGGCGCTGCTGCCGCTGGCGATCGGCCTGGGCGAGGGCGCGGACTCCCAGGCGCCGCTGGCACGGGCCGTGATCGGCGGCCTGTTGTCGGCGACCCTGATCACCCTGATCGTGATCCCGGTGGTCTACGCCGGTTTCCACGGCGCCTGGCCGGCCCGCCGGGGGAACGCGGAGGCCCCGTCGTGAGGGCCGCGGCGATCGCGCTGGCCGTGGTGCTGGCCTGGCCCGCCGCGGCGGCCGAGCCGGACACGCGGGTATCGCCGCCACAGGTGGTGACGGCACCCGAGTCCGGCCCCCTGCGGCTGTCGGTGGAAGAGGCCGTGGCCCTGGCCCTGCAGCACAACCCCGCCCTGCTCGCCGAGCGCCAGCAGCCGATCGTGGCCGGGGCGTTCGAGGCGATCGAGCGGGCCGTCTTCGACCCCGCGCTGTTCGCCGGGATCGAACGCGGCGCCGAGGTCACGGAACAGACCTTCGCCGACTCCGGCGACAACATCCTCGTGGACCGGGACACGGAGAGCGCCCGGATCGGCCTGCGCCAGACCCTGCCCACGGGCACCGAGCTGGAACTGACCCTGAGCCAGGACCGGATCGAATCCAACCGCAACCCGACCCAGAGCGGCGCCCGCGCGGGCCTGTCGATCACCCAGGCGCTGCTGCGCGGCGCCGGCATCGACACCAACCTGGTCGCCCTGCGCCAGGCGCGCACCGACACCCTGGCCTCGGCCTACCAGCTACGCGGCTTCGTGGCCACGCTGGTGGCCGACGTCGAGACCACCTACTGGGCCTACCTGGGCGCGCGCGAACGCATCCGCATCCTGGAGACCTCGCGCGAGCTGGCCGAGCGCCAGGTCGAGGAGACCCGGCAGCGCATCGACGCCGGCACTCTCGCCGAGACCGAGCTGGCGGCCGTGCGCGCCGAGGCCGCCCAACGCCGCCAGGACCTGATCGACGGCCGCGCCGAGGCGGCCCGCCTGCGCACCGAGCTGCTGCGCCTGATCGCGCCGCCCGGCGAGGCCGACTACGGGCGCGGCGTCGAGCCGGTGAGCGAGGTCGACCTCGAGCCGGTGGCGCTGGAAGCCGCGGCGGACCACGTCCGGCTCGCCCTGGACCGCCGCCCCGAGCTCAACGAGGCGCGCCTGCTGCTGGCGCGCAACGAGCTGGAAGTGGTCGCCACCCGCAACGGCCTGCTGCCGCGCCTGGACCTGTTCGTGACCCTGGGCGGCACCGGCTTCGCCGAATCCTACGGCGACGCCTGGCGCGGGGTGGACGAGACCGACACCTACGACCTCTCCGCCGCGCTGGAATTCGAGTACCCGCTGGGCAACCGCGCCGCCCGCGCCGACAACCGCCGCGCCCTGGCCGACCGCACCGCGGCGCGCGCCAGCCTGACCAACCTGGAACGCCTGGTCGGCGCGGACGTGCGCGCGGCCGTGCTGGAAGCCGAACGCGCCGCCGCCCAGATCGAGGCCTCGGGCGCCACCCGCGCCCTGCGCGAGGAGGCCCTGGCGGCGGAGGAGGCCCGCTTCGACGTCGGCCGTTCCACCAGCCTGCTGGTGGCCCAGGCCCAGCGCGACCTGGTCGCCGCGCGGCTCGACGAGGCCGATGCCTACATCGCCTACCGCCAGGCCCTGATCGATCTGTACCGCCTGGACGGCACCCTGCTGGTGCGGCGCATGATCGAGGCGCCGGGCTGGGAACCGCCGAGCCTGAACTGGGAACGCCAGGGGCACCAGTGATGCCGCATGGACAGGGCAATCCGCCGATTCACGCCGATGGACGCTGATCATCGGCGGATCGTTTTCAGGACCGGCGCCACGGGCGGCCCCGCAACGCAAACCCATCCACCGATCACACGGATGACACGGATTGGCCCGGCAGTCCATTAACCCATTAACAACCAATCATCTGCGTCAATCCGCGTTCATCTGCGGATTACTTGCAAGAGCCAGGACTACGAATAGTTCCGGAACGCAAGGCGATCCACGGATTTCACCGATTACACCGATTCTTGTCCTTCAATCCGTGTCATCCGTGTAATCTGTGGATTCCCCCCGGACCTGCGACATTCGGTCGCATTCCGCCGCGGCGGCGTCCCGACTAACCTACCGTCCGGTCGCGCCGTCCCAGGCGGTGCAAAACCCAGAACCGACCGGACAACCCGCGATGACACGCCTGCGCCCGCTCGCCGCGGCGGCCCTGCTGCTGCCCGCCGCCGCCCTCGCCGACCAAGCCGAAACCCTGGAAAGCATCGACGTCACCGCCGACCGCGCGGCGACCGCCGCCGTGGCCGCGGATGAGCTCGGCGATCCGGCACCGGACACGGCCGCGGCGCTGGCCCGGCTGCCGGGCGCCGGCGTCAACCGCAACGGCCCGCTGACCGGCATCGCCCAGTACCGCGGCCTGTACGGCGACCGCCTCAATGTCCTGGTGGACGGCGCCAGCCCGGTATCCGGCGGCCCCAACGCCATGGACACGCCCCTGAGCTACCTGCCGGCGGCGCGCCTGGCACGCATCGAGATCCACCGCGGGATCGCGCCGGTGAGCGACGGCATCGAGACCCTGGGCGGCACCGTGCGCGCCACCTCGCGGGCGGGGCGCTTCGCGAGCGGCGACGGCGTCGAACTGTACGGCGATGCCGCCGCAGGCCTGCGCAGCGCGGACGACGGCCGGAGCGTCACCGGCCTGGCGGGCGTGGCCGGTCGACGGCATCGCGCGCACGCCGCCGTGACCCGCGAGCGCGGCGACGACCGCGAGACCGCCGCGGGCACGGTGGCCGCCTCGCGCCACGAGCGCGATGTCTACGAACTGGGTTACGGTCACCGCGAGGATGATCGCCGTGTCTCGCTGGACTACCGCCGCAACGAGACCGGCCCCACGGGCACGCCGGCGCTGCCCATGGATATCGACGTCATCGACACCGACCTGCTGCGCGCCGGGTACGCGACTTCGTTCCGCGGCATCGGGCTGTCGGCGGACGTCGCCTACAACGACGTCCACCACCGCATGAGCAACGACAGTCTGCGGCCGCCCGCCAACCCGATGATGCGGCGCTACACCGTGGCCGACGCCGACGGCGGCTCCTACCGGCTGCGCGCCGACATCCCGCTCGCCACAGGCAGCCTGGCGGTGGGCGTGGACGGCCGGCTGGCGCGCCACGACGCCGACATCTTCGCACCCGACAACGATGCCTTCTTCGTGCGCAACTTCAACGACGTCCGCCGCGATCTGCACAGCCTGTTCGGCGAATGGTCCGGGCCACTGTCGGCGCGGCTGGGCGCGACCCTGGGCCTGCGCTACACCCGGGCGACGACCGACGCCGGGCGGGTGGACGGCACCCCGGCGATGATGATGCCGGCCGCCGCCACCCTGCGCGACCGCTTCAACGCCGCCGACCGCGAACGCACCGACGACAACCTCGATCTCGCCCTGGCCCTCGAATACGTTCTGCGCCACGACCTCGACCTGACCGCCGGCCTCGGGCGCAAGACCCGCACGCCCTCCTACCAGACGCGCTACCTGTGGCTGCCGCTGCAATCGGCGGGCGGACTGGCCGACGGCAACAACTACGTGGGCGACATCGACCTGGACCCCGAGGTGTCGCACGAGGCGACCCTGGGCCTGGACTGGCATCCGGGTCGCTTCCGCGTTTCGCCGCAGGCGTTCTACCGCCGGGTGGACGACTACATCCAGGGCGTGCCCGCCACCGATCCCGCCGTGCTCATGGCCAGCGGCATGACCGGCGATCCGACCCCGCTGCGCTTCGCCAACGTCGACGCCGAGCTCTACGGCATCGACGCCCTGTGGTCGGTGCAGCTCGCCGACCGCTGGTTCCTGGACGGCAGCCTCGCCTACGTGCGCGGAGAGCGCCGCGACATCGACGACGACCTGTACCGCGTCGCCCCGCCCAACGCCCGCGTGGCGCTGAGCCACCGCCGCGCCCGCTGGTCGGTGACGCTGACCGGCGAGGCCCACGACGGGCAGGACCATGTCTCGGCGACCAACGGCGAGACCGAATCCGGCGGCTACGGCCTGCTCCACGTCTCCGGGCGCTACGAATTCCCGCGTCACGGCCTGACCCTGAGCGCGGGCATGGACAACCTGCTGGACAAGGCCTACCGGCCGCATCTGGCGGGGATCAATCGGGTGGTCGACAGCGATATCGCCGTGGGCGAGCGCCTGCCCGGCGACGGCATCAACGGCTACGTGCGGCTCTCGCTGGCCTGGTGAACCGGCTCGAGGCCGAAAGCGATCCGCGGATTCACGCGGCTGGACGCGGATCAGGCCCTACCAGTGCTCGACGATGACGCGGTTGCGGCCCGCGTCCTTGGCACGGTAGAGCAGCCCGTCGGCGGCCTCGATCACGGGCTCGGGGCGCGTGTCGGGGCGCGGGCACAGCGTGACCAATCCCACGCTCATGGTGGCCGACCACGGCTCCACGCCGCCCGAGCCGCCGAGTTCGAGCTCGCGCCGCAGGCTCTCGGCCCGGTAGACCATCTCGGCGGGGTCGGCGTCGTACCAGGCGAGCACGAACTCCTCGCCGCCCAGGCGGCCGACACAGTCCTGGGGCCGGCGCGCGGCGCCGCGCAGGAGGTCGGCCAGATGCTTCAGGAAATCGTCGCCGCGGGCGTGCCCGTAGGCATCGTTGTAATCCTTGAAGTGGTCCAGGTCGATCATGGCGATACCGTAGCGCGCGCCCTCGCGCGCGGCGTGGCGCAGGCCCCGGTCGATCGTTTCCAGGGCAGCGCGCCGGTTGAGCACCCCGGTGAGGTCGTCGTGCATGGACAGGTGCTCCAGGATGCCCCGTTCCAGCCAGACCGAGCGCGCCAGGTATTCCTGGGAGTAGCCGCCGACGAAGGCCACGGCCACCAGCAACAGCATCGCCATGACCCGGTACCACTCGTCCGACTCCGGCACGACCAGCAGCGCTTCGTTGGCGACCATGATCGCGGTCATCAGCAGGGCCGCCGGCAGGAAGGCGCGGAAGCGCAGCCGCGCGATGAAGAACACCGCCACCACGAGGACGCCGATGAACTCCAGGGGGATGTCGAAACCGTAGACGGCGCCGATCGCCCGCTCCGCCAGGAAGCCGAAGGCCAGCAGCAACGCCGAGCCGACGAGGGCGATATCGGCATACCGGCGCCAGGCCGGCACCGCGGTCACCGCGATCGCGATCACGAACGCCGGCACCTGCAGGCCGTACAGCACCGGTACCGTCAGGCGCTGGAAGCCTTCCGGCGCGTTCAGGAGATCGTTGTAGAGCGGCGTGCCGAGCACCGTGAGCAGGCCCAGACACAACAGCGCCAGCCGGAAGCCGCGGCCGGACTCGCGGTAATCCTCGCAGAACCGGGATTCCAGGGGCGACGCGAAGCGCAGCAGGCGATAGCCGCGCGCCCTTTGGGCACGCAGCGCCTTCACGTCGTTCATGCGATCCGCGCCGGCCATTGCCTTTCTATCGGCTGACGGCCAGCCGCACATTACGCCCGTGCCGCAGAAAACCGCGGCGCGGGCCGGGGGTCAGTCCGACAGGTGCTCCTCGGTCAGTCCGGGGTCGGCGGCGATCTGCGCCTCGGTGAACCGGAAGGGCACCCATTCCTTCGCCGAATAGCGCCACGTCTGATCCTTGTAGTGCGGACTCGCCGGATCGCTGGACTGCGAGTAGGTAACGAAGCCCTCGGCGATCGGCGTGCCCTCGTCGTCCCAGGTGACGGTCTGAATATAGCTGTTGCCACGCAGGACCGGGTAGCCGGTCTCGTCGAGCGGCGCGCCGCCGGTGACCGTGAACGAGCCGGTGGCGTTGCCGAGGTCGCCGAAAATGGGGATGCGTTCGTCGTGGATACCCGAGTACTGGACCTCGCCCATGGGCGCGTCGAGCGCGAAGCCGGCGTCGGTGACCGCGGTCACGGCATCGCCCAGGGCCGCCTGCACCAGCGGATTCAGGACGTTGAGGTCGCGCGGGGTGGTCACCGGTTCGTCCGCGGAGAACGGCGTCAGCCACAGAGGCGGCACGTCCGGCCCCACCGGCAGCAGGGCCTCGCTGGCGCGGGTCCAGAACTCTCGCCACAGATGGCCGCCGCGGGAGTCGAGATTGGTCGCCAGGTCCCAGTCCGCAAGCACGTCGCAGGCCGCGCTCACGTCCACGGGACCGCCGTCGGTCACGACCGTGCCCAGCGGGCAGATGCTGCCGACCACGGCGTCGCGCGCCAGTTCCCCGGAATGGATCGAGCTGTCGAGCACGATCTCCTGGAGATTGTCGAGCGTGAAGCCGGTGCCGGGCAGGCCGTCCGTGCCGTCCAGCCGGCGCTGGATCTGGAGGATGCCCAGGCGCGTGCGCAGGCTGCGCTCGGTCTCCTCCTGGCCGATGATGGACGCGAAGCCCGTGAGCGGTTCCTGCGGATGGGTCAGCCAATAGCTGTCGTTCATGTTGGAGACGTGATCCCGCCGGACCAGGGTCGGCAGGTTGCCGGGGCCGAAGATGCCCGGCGCCGGCGCGTCCGGGTCGGTGTCCCACTCGCAGGCGCTGCGCGAGCCGTCCAGGATCGGCAGGCCGGGCATGAG
Source organism: Salinisphaera sp. PC39 (assembly GCF_040361335.1). Lineage (NCBI taxonomy): Bacteria > Pseudomonadati > Pseudomonadota > Gammaproteobacteria > Salinisphaerales > Salinisphaeraceae > Salinisphaera > Salinisphaera sp. PC39. The sequence goes on from NZ_APNM01000014.1 coordinate 49,049, forward strand.
CTGGCCCAGCACCGGCGTCAGCAGCGTGGCGCATTCCGTGACCTTGCTGTCGGGCACGTTGGGCACCACGGTGACGTCGCCGTAGTAGACCGGCTCGTCCGGACCAGTGGCCACGGTATTAACCCAGGGCACGCCCAGGATCTCGGCGTGCAGGTCGATGAACTCGTCCAGGGAACGCGCCCGGTTCCAGGCGAAGAACTGGTTGATCAGGCGCGTGTTCTCGGCGTTGGCGTCGCGCAAGGTGTAGGCGGTGAGCCCGTTCCAGCTCAGTACCGGGATGCCCGAGACCGACAGCTCCAGCATCGGCCCGTAATGCGAGCGGTAGAGGGTACGCGTGGCCTCGGTGAGGCTGCCGTCCGCCTCGCGGACGCGGATGGTGACGTCCTCGCTCTCCATGTCGACGAATTCGCCGTCGTAGAGATACTGCGTCGGGTCCGCGGGATTGAGCTTGAGTTCGTAGAAGCTGAAGCGGTACGCGGTGGAGACGGTGTGGCTCCAGGCGACGTGCTCGTTGAAACCGATCAGCACCGCGGGCACGCCGTACAGCGAGGCCCCGAAGATATCCACTTGGCCGGGGATGGTCAGGTGCATCTGGTAGAGCCGCTCGGTGCCCTCCCAGGGGAAGTGCGGATTGCCGAACAGCATCGGCCGGCCGGTCTGGGTCGCCTCCGACCCCAGCCCGTACATGTTGCTGCCGATATCCAGATCCCCCAGCGGCATGTCCGAGGGCTGCAGGGTGTCCAGGATGGTATCGATCGGCGGCGTCTCCAGGATCTCGCCGGGCGCCGGCGGCGCGGCGCCGGCGATCTCGTTCACGAACACCGAGGAGCTGGCCAGCACGCCGAGCCGGAAGTAGCGCCGGTACATGTCGCGGGCGTCGATCTCGCGCACCCAGTCGGCATCCCGGCAGGCGGCGTGCCGGCCGGCATGTTCGCCGTCCTGGATCTCGCGCACGTAGCGGGAATAGCCCTCGGCGAAGCCACGCGTGGCGCGCGCGGCCGGACCGGCCGCGGCCTCCTCCAGGGCGTCCAAGCGCGCGTCGGTGAGCACGAACGACCAGAAGAAATCCGACTCGACGTTGCTCGCCGTGGTGCCGTTGGCCGGGATGCTGTAGCTGCCGTCCCGGCCCAGGAACTCGGCGCGGCGGCCGTTGATGGTGAGGAAATCCTCCGCCAGCACACAGAGGTTGTCGCGGGCCTGGACATAACCCAGGCCATAGCCGAGGCTGGCGTAGTCGTCCGCCTCGATGTGCGGAATGCCGAACGAATCGGTCCGGATATCGACGTCATAGGGCAGCGACAGACCGTCGCCGGCACCCGTGCCGCCATCACCACACGCGGACAAAAAAGCGGCCAGAACGGCCGCTGTCAAAGATCGCCTCATCGGATCCCTCCCCCGCCTACCGGCGGCACTCTCGCACCTTGCCCCCAGGCCCGGTCTTTCGTTGTAGGAATTTACTGACGCAGTAATCTACCCTGCGCTTACACGTCGGCCAATGGTAAAAATGTACTTCCGGTTGCCATAGGAGACCGCTCATGCTGACCGCACCGCGCCGGCCGATGCGCCGCTTCCGTCCCGAGTCGCCGACCCTGGCCATCGGCACCCTCGAGCGCCGCCACCTGGACCTCGAATGCGGGCGGGTGGCCTACCTGCGGCACGGCCCCACGGGGGCGCCACCCCTGCTGCTGGTGCACGGCATCCCCACATCCGCACGGCTCTGGGAGCCCCTGCTGGGCACGCTCGGGGCCTACTACGACTGCATCGTGCCGGACCTGCTGGGCCTCGGCCGCTCCCGGCCCGCGGCCGGCGCCGACCTCGCCAGCCCCGGGCAGGCGGACATGCTGGCGGCCGTGCTCGACGCGCTCGACATCGAGACCTGTCTCGCGGTCTTCCACGACCAGGGCGGCGCCCACGGCGCGCAAATGCTCAAGCGCCACGGCGGACGCGTGGACGCCGCCGTGTTCACTGATTGCGTGTGCTACGACAACTGGCCGGTGCCGGTGGTGGACGCCCTGATGCGTCTGGGGCCGGCGACCCGGCCGCTCGCCGCGACCCGCGTGCTGCAGTACGCGATGCGGGTCTTCCCCTGGCCGCTGACCACCTTCCGCGGCCCGATCCTCCAGGCGGCGCGGGAAGACTGGGAATACGCCCTGAACACCGGCGGCGAGGCCCTGACCCACTGGATCGACTACACCGCCAGCCAGTCCTCGCACTGGAGCCAGGACGCGGTATCCGCGCTGCAATCCTGGACCAAGCCCGCACACGTGATCTGGGCGGCCCAGGACCGCTTCCTGCCGCCCTCCTGGGGCGTGGAGCTCGCCCGCGACATCCCCGGCGCCGACGACAACCCGGAACTGCTGCCGTTCGCGGGGCACTTCTGGCAAATGGAAGTCCCGGCCACAGGGGCGGCGGCAATCCACCGTTTTTTTTCGAACCTGGGCTGACGACGTCAGAAGAAAATAATCCACTGATTACGCAGATTGACACCGATTATTTATCTGGAACCCGTGAATGCCGCACCTGTAGATCGCTGCTTTTCTCCTTCTCCCCCTTGGGGGAGAAGGCCGGGATGAGCAACTGTCTTGCACTCAGCCTGTGCTCGGCACGGTATCGGGTTGCCACTCGGTGCCATCCCGCAGCATCGCATTGAGCCGGATTAGCAAGCTGCGCATGCAGGCCACTAATGCCACCTTCGGCGGTTTACCCGCTGCCAGCAAGCGTTGGTATCGGGCTCGTAGATCCGGTTCATATCGCACGGCCACCAAGGTCGCCATATACAGCACGCTGCGCGCGGCGGCCCGACCGCCCCAGGTGCTGCGTCGCCCACGCCAAGCGCCGCTGTCTCGATTCAGCGGCGCTACACCGACCAGCTTGGCAATGGCCTTGCGGTTCAGGTGACCCAGCTCCGGGATGTGTCCCAACAGGCCTGCTGCATTGATCTGGCCGATACCCGGCACTTGGTCCAAGTGTCTGGCGCGCTCCGCCACCGGCGATGCTTGGGTCAACAGCTGATGGATGCGTGCCTCAATCGCCTGAATGGCCCGGTCGAGCGCTTCAATGATCTCCTTGATCGAGGCGCGCACCACACGGTCAGCCTGGGGCCGGCGGTTGCGTTCGGCTGTGCGCATTCGGACCAACGTGCTGCGTCGGCTGACCAGCGCTTGCAATTGCTGCTCGGCCGCTTGGGGCGGCACATGGCGCTGTAAATCGAGTAACGCCCCCATCTGGGCCAGGATGCGTGCATCCAGCGCATCGGTCTTGGCGAGCTCGCCGGTGGCCTTGGCGAAGTCCCGAACTTGGCGGGGATTGACGTGACATACGGGCAAATCCGCCTCAAACAGGGCAGCGAGCACGCCTTGCTCGTAGCCTCCGGTGGCCTCGATCACAATCTGGGCTGGCGCATGGCCTCGCGCCCACTGAATCAGCTCGGACCAGCCCGCCGGGCTGTTATCGAAACGTTGAACTGGGGTTTGATCGCTGGCGGCGACGTCCAGAGCCCGCTTGGCCACGTCCACACCGATCGCCTTGGTCATGGCTACCTCCCGTTGCATACTGCCTGAGGTGATGAGAGCAGGCTCTCGCCGGCTCTGCCTTGTGGATACGGGCGATCGCCCCGGCAACTGTTCGAGCTTGGCGAGAGCCACGAGTCTGGCGGTCCCAGCTCATCCTCGGCCTCGAAGGCCTAGGGGTGAACGGCCTGCCAGACTCGGCTCTCATCACCACCCTACAACGGGAAAATAGATACAAGGGGGTGGACCGGCCGGCGGCGCGATGGCTTGAGCGGCCCATCCTGGATCTCGTTTCATCGGCGTTCATCCGTATCCATCCACGGACAAAAAATTTTCGAACGCCATCGCTTGCCAGACATGCTGTTCGTTTATACAGTATCAAAATGAAGGCACGGCGGCGACAGGCGTTCAAGGGGCGGGGCGCGGTATCCAATCCCGCCGGCCGCTTCGAGTCGGTCGATCACGAGGTGTTCGACGACGGCTGGGGCAGCGCCGAGGAGGAACCCGAGGCCCCGGCCACCGAGCTGCGCGCGGACCCGGCGCGCACGGTCATCACCCGCAACCGCTCGCCGGACATCCCGTTCGAGGCCTCCATCAATCCCTACCGGGGCTGCGAGCATGCGTGCCCTTATTGTTTTGCCCGCCCCAGCCACAGTTACCTGGACCTGTCGCCGGGTCTCGACTTCGAGACCCGCATCTTCTACAAGGGCAACGCCGCCGAGCGGCTGGAGGCGGAGCTGCGTAAGCCCGGCTATCGGCCGACGCCGATCTCGCTGGGCATCAACACCGACGCCTACCAACCGGCGGAGCGCCGGTTGCGGGTCACCCGTTCGCTGCTGGAGGTGCTCTGGGCCTACCGGCACCCGGTGAGCCTGATCACCAAGAGCGCGCTGATCACGCGCGACCTGGACATCCTCGGACCGATGGCCGAGCACGGCCTGGTATCCGCGGCGGTGAGCGTGACCTCGCTGGACCCGGACATCAAGCGCCGCCTGGAGCCCCGTACCGCCGGCCCCGCCGCGCGGCTGCGCACCATCCGGGCACTGGCCGACGCCGGCGTACCCACCGCGGTGATGGCGGCGCCGGTGATCCCCGCGATCACCGACCACGAGCTGGAGGCGATCCTGGCGGCGGCGGCCGAGGCCGGCGCGCGCGGCGCGGGCTACGTCCTGCTGCGGCTGCCGCACGAACTCAAGGAGGTGTTCCGGGACTGGCTGGAGACCCATTACCCGGACCGCGCCGAGCACGTGATGAGCCTGGTGCGCCAGTCGCGCGGCGGCAAGGACTACGACGCCGCCTGGGGCACGCGCATGACCGGCACCGGGGTGTTCGCGGACATGATCGCGCAGCGCTTCCGCGCGGCCAGCCGCCGCCACGGCCTCGACCGCGGCGACCGGGCACCGCTGACCACCGCCCTGTTCCGGGTGCCGCCGCGCAGCGGCGATCAGATGTCGCTTCTGTAGCCGGGCGATTCGAACCACGGAGGCACGGAGGACACAGAGATTTAATGGGGTGAGTCTTCTTGGCCTTTTTGCACCTGTGCTCTCTGTGTCTCTGTGGTTGATCTTCTAGCTGCCGGAAACGGGCCAGACGGCCCTTGTTCCAACCCACGCCTGCCGAAGATCACGACGGCGGCAAGCGGCCCGCCAGAACATGGACCACAGAGGCGCACAGAGGGACACAGAGGGCACTGACGGTCGTCCCGGAAGCCGCAAAGAAGCCTGCCCCGGACACGATCACGGTTTTCATGCGGAAGAGGCGGATGGCCCGCCAAGGTTCGTTGCCAACCCGGCGGCTCGAGCGCCGGGGCGCTTCGCGGTCGGCGCCGTGCCGAGTCAAGGCGCTTGTTTTATCCACAGATTGACACCGATTAACGCAGATTAATTGGGGCTGTTCTTTAATCTGCGTCCATCGGCGTCATCTGCGGATCGTTTCTTCCGGGAACCGCCCGCCAAGCTCCGTTGCCGCCCCGGCAATTCGGTCGCCTAGGCGCTGCGCGGTCGGCGCCGTGCCGAATCAAGGCATTTGTTTATCCGCGGATGGACGCCGATTAACGCAGATCGGTTGGACTGCTCTTTAATCTGCGTACATCGGCGTAATCTGTGGATTCCTTCTTCCGGCAAGCGGCCAGCAAAAGCCTCCGTGCGCCTCTGTGGTTTCAGGTCCCGCCAACTAAAAGCCTGTGGACCGGGATAAGCGAAGCGCCGCCGGCTGTCTGGGCGCCGAGCGCAGTAGTGTTGTAGCGGTTTTTTCAGCGTCGCGATCGCCTCAATCTTTGCTCCCCGTGCCCTCCGTGCCTCTGTGGTTGATTGAGATCGAGCCGGCCTCGGCGCCCGGGGAGAGCGCCTCCAGCGCGTGCTCGGCGAGGCCGACGCCGGCCTCGCTCATGGTGGAGTAGACCTCGTCCGCGCCGGCCTCGCGGATCGCCCGCGCCTGGTCGGGATACATGGTGTGGGCCACGATCACGCCGGCATAGCCGGTGCGGCGCAACTGCTTGGTGGCGAACAGACTGGCCTCGGTGGCGGGCATCGCCAGCACCGCGGCGCGGATGCCGCTCAGGTCGGCCGCGTGCCAGAAGGACGAGTCCTCGGCATCCGAATACACCACGTTGCGGCCGGCCTCCACGTGCCCGGTCACCTTGTTGGGGTCGGCGTCGATGCCGATCACCGACTCGCCGCGCTGCGCGATCAGGTCGTAGGCCGCGGTGCCGGCCCGGCCCATGCCCAGAACCAGCACCCGCGCGTGGTTCAGGGAAGCCGGCTGCTCGTCCGGGTGCGGTGTACTGCGCTCGAACGGGATCAGGCCGCCCTCCATCCGCTCGAACAGCTCGTGCGCCATGCGGTTGAGGGGCGCCGAGATCACGAACGACAGCGCCACCGCCAGGGCCAGCGGCACCAGCCACTCGGGCAGCAGTCCGGCGGCCACGATCAGGCCGAACTCGCTGTAGCTGGTGAGGCCGACGCCGGCCAGGAAGGCATTGCGGGCGCGCAGCTTGAAGGCCAGCAGCAGGGCGAAGAACAGTATCGCCTTCAGCGGCAGCGCCAGGGCCAGGACCGCGGCGAACACCAGCGACTGGCCATCCGGCAGGCCGGACATCCCGATCTGGAGGAAGAACCCCACCAGGAATACTTCCTTGAGGCTCCAGAGGGAATCGGACAATTCCTGGGCGCGCGGATGCCCCGCCAGCAGCATGCCGGCCACCAGCGCCCCCAGTTCCGGACTGAGCCCGACCAGCTCGAAGCCGGCACCGCCGACCCCCAGCGCCAGCAACATGCCCATGAGCACCAGCAGCTCGTCGTGCCCGACCAACTCCAGCAGCCAGTGCAGCAGCGGCCGTAGCAACGGCAGCGCGAACACACCCAGCGCCCAGACGGACGGGGCATGATCGCCGGCGAAGCTGAGCACCCCGAGGGCGATGAGGTCCTGCACGATCAGGATGCCGATCGCCACCCGGCCGTGGAAGGCGCGCAACTCGCGCTTGGCCTCCAGAACCTTGGCCGCGAGCACCGTGCTGGAAAAGGACAGCGCCACCGCCAGCAGCAGCGCCGTGGCCCAGTCCAGGCCCAGCCACAGATGCAGGATGGGCGCGAACAGCAGGCAGGAAATGCCGAAATGCAGCATGCCGCCGCCGATCACCTCGGCGCGCAGCAGGTTCGCGAGCTTGAGCTTGAGCCCGACGGTGAACAGGAGCAGGAGCACGCCCAGGTGCGACAGGTGCTGCAGCACCTCGTGGGTCTCGTCGGGGAGCTGCAGCGGTTCCTTGAAGGCGTGGATCAGGAAGCCCGCGCCGAGGAATCCGACCAGGGGCGGCAGACCCAGCGGCCGGACCAGCAGGCCCATGCCGAACGCGAAACTGACACACACCACCTCGAACAACACGGGAATACCCCTGTCTCTGCCGATCCGCGGCCCGCCGCCGCTATCTCATGATCGCACGACGCCGGATCACGGCCCAGCCGCGCGGGCATGGTCGGCGATCAGGCCGACCAGTTCCGGGACCAGCACCGGCGGCAGGTCGTGGCCCATGCCGGGGATGGTCTCCAGCCGCGCGCCGGGGATACAGGCGGCGGTATGCTCGCCGTGCGCCGGCGGCACCAGGGGATCGGCGTCGCCGTGGATCACCAACGACGGCCGCGCGATCTCCCGCAGCAGCGGCTCGCGGCTGCCGGAGGCGAGAATCGCCAGGAGCTGGCGGGCGGTGCCCGCGGGGTAGTGCGAGCGCGCCATGCCCTGCCGGATCAGCTCGGCCCACTCCGCGCGCGAGCGCTGGATGCCGGGCGAGCCGATCAGGCGCATGGTGGTGGCCAGGTGCTCGACCGCCGCTTCCCGGTCCGTCGACGGCGGCCGCGAGCCCAGCCGCATCAGCACCTTGAGCCGCCCGCGCGGCAATCCGCGCGCGCCCGAGCTGGACATCACCGAGGTCAGGCTCGCGACCCGCGCCGGCCGGCGCGCGGCGAGTATCTGGCCGATCATGCCGCCCATCGAGGCGCCGACGACGTGGGCCGCGGGGATATCCAGGGCGTCCAGCAGGCCGAGGGTGTCGTCCGCCATGTCGTCCAACCGGTAGGGCGCGCGCACCCGCAGGCCCAGCGACGACTTGACGAACGCCGCCCGCACGCCGTCCTGACGGCCGGCGCCTTCGATCTTGGTGGACAGCCCGATGTCGCGGTTGTCGAAGCGGATCACCCGGAAGCCCTCGGCGGCCAGGCCGTCGCAGAATGCCTCCGGCCAGCCCAGGAGCTGGGTCCCGAGGCCCATGATCAACAGGACGACCGGCGCGTCCTCGTCGCCACGATCGTCGTAGGCCAGCTCCAGGCCGTTGGCCGCGGCACGCCCCTCGACGAAGCGCATGCCGCTGTGTGTCGCCGTTGCATCCATTCCTGTTTCCGGTTCGGGGGGCAAACGCACAGGATAGCGTTCTGGTTTAGGTGATTGGTGATTGGTGATTCGTTGGGAAGAGGGGGTTATGCTCTTTGCCAATCACGAATCACCAATCACCCTCATAGGAATGCGCCTGCTCGACCGACTCGCCGAGGAACACATCAGCGCCGCCGCGGAGCGCGGCGAGCTGGACGATCTGCCCGGGGCCGGCCGCCCGCTGAAGCTGGACGACGACCGCTTCGTGCCGGAGGAACTGCGCGCGGGTTACCGGCTGCTCAAGAACGCCGGCTACCTGCCGCCCGAGCTGCAGACCCGCCGCGAGATCGCCAGCGTGGAGGAACTGCTGGAGCGGGCCGACCCGGACAGCACCGAGCACGCGCTCGCCCAGCGGCGCCTGTCGCTGTTGCGCGCGCGGCTGGGCGAGGGCCGAATGGGCCAGCTCCGCGCGGCGCGGGAATACCAGGAGGCGGTCCTGCGGCGCCTGGGCGGCGATGACTGACATCGTCCTGCGTCCGGCCGACGACGATGCCGCGCTGACGGCGATCGCCGCCCTCGCCCGCCGCATCTGGCGGGAACACTATCCCGGCATCATCAGCCATGCCCAGATCGACTACATGCTCACGCAGGGCTACGCCCTGCCGGTGATGCGGCGCGAGATCGAGGACGGGGTGCGCTACGTGCTGGCCGAGGCGGACGGCGACCCCGCGGGCTTCGCCGCCCACGGCCCGGACGCGGGGGACGAGGACACGTTGTGGCTGCACAAGCTCTATGTGGCCGGCGAGCACCGCGGTCGCGGCCTGGCCCGCCGCCTGCTGGACGACGCCCTGGCCCACGCCCGCGCGCGCGGCGCCGACCGCGTCCGGCTGCGGGTCAACCGCCACAACCGCGTCGCCGTCGAAGCCTACCGCCGCCTGGGTTTCCGCATCGAGAGCACCGATATCAAGGACATCGGCGGCGGCTTCGTGATGGACGACTACCTGATGGGCCGCGCGGCGGCCCAAGGAGGCTAACCACAGAGGCACAGAGAGCACAGAGGAAAAGAGTCAGGAAGACTCACCCCATTAAATCTCTGTGCCCTCTGTGCCTCTGTGGTTCAAGATCATTTCCTCGGCGATCGAGTCGTCGGCGGCATGCCGGGAAAGCCTGGCCCGGCCTATGCCTTGCCCAGCATGTCGCGCGCGATCAGTTCCTTCATGATCTCCGAGGTGCCGCCGTAGATGCGCTGCACGCGGGCGTCCGCGAAGGCGCGGGCGATCGGGTACTCGCGCATGTAGCCGTAGCCGCCGAACAGTTGCAGGCAGCCGTCGGCCACCCGCCACTGCATCTCGGTGCTGGACAGCTTGGCCATGGCCGCGGTGGTGACGTCCAGGGTGCCGGCGCGGAAGCGGTCCATGCACTGGTCGACGAAGGCACGGGTCACGGCGGCGTCGGTGCGCATCTCGGCCAGCCGGAACCGGGTGTTCTGGAAGCTGGACAGGGGCTGGCCGAAGGCCTTGCGCTCGCGCACGTAGTCGGCGGTCCACTCGATCATGCCCTCGGCGGCGGCGACGGCGGCCACCGCCAGCGCCAGCCGCTCGCGCGGCAGCTCGTCGATCAGGTGGATGAAGCCCTGGTGCTCGCGGCCGAGGATCGCGTCGTCCGGCAGCCGCAGGTCCTCGAAGAATAGCTCGGCGGTGTCGCCGGCGTGCTGACCCAGTTTGCGCAGGTTGCGTCCGCGCCGGAAGCCCGGCAGCGAGGTGTCCACAAGGAACAGGCTGGTGCCACGGGCGCCGCCCTCGGGGCGGGTACGCGCCGCGATCACCATGACATCGGCGTAGATGCCGTTGGTGATGAAGGTCTTGGCGCCGTTGAGCACCCAGCCGTCGCCGTCGCGGTCGGCGCGGGTGCGCATGCCCTGGAGGTCGCTGCCGGCGCCGGGCTCGGTCATGCCGATGCCGATCACCGCCTCGCCGGCCACCATCCGCGGCAGCCAATGTTCTTTCTGGGCGTCGCTGCCGAGATCGAGCAGGTAGGGAGTGACCACGTCCGAGTGCACGGAAACCGCGGTGGCCAAGCCGCCCATGCCGGCGCGCCCCAACTCCTCCAGGACCACGGCCGAGAGCGCGAAGTCGGCGCCCGCGCCGCCGTAGGCCTCGGGGACGTCCAGACACAGCAGACCGGCCTCGCCGAGCTGGGTCCAGACCTCGCGCGGGAAGGCTTCGGCCTCCTCCCAGTCCTCGTAATGGGGCCGTATCTCGTTGTCGATGAAGCGGCGGACACTGTCGCGGAACAGTTCCCGCTCGGCCCGGACATCTTCCTCCAGCGCGGCCATGCTCTCCTCCGGTTATAGCGATCGCAGACGCAGGATAGCAGGACCGGGGACCGCCACGGCCGCCCGAAAGAAGGGGCGGCAGGCGTAACAGAGCGTTAATCGCCGGCCGTCAAGATACCCCGACGAATCCCGCGCTATCGGAGCATGCCATGTTCGACCGACTGTTCGCCGGCGCCATCGGCCTCGTGGCCGCCGCCGCCTTTCTGCTCTCCACGGCGGGCGCGTGGTATCCACCGGGCTCCGACCACGTCCCCGCCGAGACGGTCGCGGCCGCCGGCGGGGCCGGGAAAAGTTAGCTCACGAGACCCAGGATCCCGATCACGATCAGGTAGCCCGCGACGATGTAGTTCAGCAGTCGCGGCACCAGCAGGATCGCGATGCCCGCGGCCAGGGATAGCAGGGGCGTGAGCATCGCGGCGTCGATGGTGAGGGTCATGGTGCGTTCTCCCCGTGGTTGCGGATTCACCGCGCAAGCGGCGGAGACAGCTTGACCGCACACACCGGCAAGCGCAACACACCCCACCCGTTGGTGCCGCCCCGCCCTACGCGCTACAGTCGAGGCTCGTTCCGAGCAGGGATTGCCGATGCGACCGGTCTACATCGTCGTCAACGGGATACTGATCTTCCTGGGCTACCTGGCGGTGGTGAACACGGACTTCGACCACCCGGACACCTTCTATTCGGTCACCCTGCCGCTGGTGGACATGGTGTATTGCACCTATCTCCTGCTGCTGGCCTTTATCGAAATCTATAACAACACTTGGCGCTGAGAGGGTGTTTACACAATCAACTGGCATGAACGAGGCTTTGGCTGGCGGGACATGAAACCACTCCATTTTCTGGCTGGCCGTTTGCCGAGGCGCTTCCCGGAAGAAAGCATCCGCAGATTACGCCGATGGACGCAGATTAAAGAACAGCCCCAGCCAATCTGCGTTAATCGGTGTCCATCTGCGGATAAAACAAATGCCTTGGCTTGGCACGGCGCTGACCGCGTAGCGCCCCGGCGACCGAACTGCCGGAGTGGAAACGAACCTGGGCGGGCGGTTCCAGGAAGAAGCAATCCGCGGATGTGCGCGGATTGAGAGGGTGTCTACAAAACTACTGCGCTCCGGCGGCGCCAGACCTGCCTTCGTTCGCTACGTTTCGTAGACACCTTCCGAGCGTCACCCCAGGAGACGGTCGATGCACTCGCGCTCGTCCGCCAGCATCCGCTGCACGGCGCGGTGCGCGCCGGCGGCGTCCGGCAGCCGCCGCAGGGCGTCGAAACCCGCCGCGATCCGGTCGTATAGCCGGCCCATGCCGGCGGCGTGTGCCGGACCGCGCGCCAGCTTGAAACCCATGTGCGCCCAGCGTCTGCGGGCGATTCCCTCCAGGTCCGCGGCCAGGTCGCCGGCGAGCCCGCACTGACGGCGCCGGTCGTCGAGGCCGCCGACCTCGCGGTAGGCGCGCACATAGGCCGCGGCGACGATCTCCCGGTCCGGCGCCAGCCGCTCGGCCACGGCCTCGTCCAATTCCCGCGTCAGGGTGGCGAAGGCGAGCGCATCGCGCAGCATGCGCGAATCCGGCAGCAGCCGGCCGAGACGGGCGCCGGCGGCGTCGGGGTCGCCGGTCAGCTCGCCCAGATCGAGGTCGCGAAAGAAGGATTCGGCGAAATACCGCAGCAACGGCGTGGCGCGGGCACGCTCGGCGACATCGGCATGGCGTGCGTACAGCCGCCGGGCCTGCCAGCCGCGGAGACGTGCCACATGGGCGGCGAACGCCGGATCGTGGTGCTCGCGCAGCGCCGCGTGGCGATGCAGGATGGCCGTCAATTCCGCGCTCATCGGACCGACCACGGGGCCGCGCCGGGGCATCCGGACTTGAATCCGGGCAACGGCGGCGTAATATCCGAGGGCAGTGCGGCTGGCACGACCGTACGACGATAATTCACGTTGTAACGCTTTATAGGGAGTAAACGTATGAATCGTAGCAGGATGGTCACCTTTGCCGCCGCGACGCTCATCGGCCTGAGCGGCCTCGGTCTCGCGGCCTGCGAGCAGGATACCCGCGAGGACATGAAGGAAGAGGCCAACGAGGCCGTGGACGAGACCAAGGAGATGTTCCAGGACGACTCCGCCGTCGAGGATTCCGCCGAGGACTTCGGCAACGCCGCCGAGGAGACCGGCGACCGGATGGAGGAGTCCATGGAGGACGCGACGGAGGATTCGCAGAACTGACAAGCGAATCCGACGCGGCCCCGCACCGCGGGGCACGGGGGCCGGCCCGAGGGGGGCCGGCCCCTTTTTCGTTCGGGGCTAGCGCGTCCCGTCTGGCACCGGCATGCGCGCCATCGCGGGCGCCGTCAGGCTGCCGAAGTAAAGGATGTCCCCGACCTCCTCCACCGCGGTGATCGGGGCATAGGCATCCGCCGAGGCATCCTGCAGGTTGTAGAGCACATCGCCGCCGGTGCTCAGGCCGAGCACGATGGCATGCTTCTTCGTGCCCGGCTGCAACTGCTCCGGCAGGCGATAGGCGACCTTGCGCAGGAACGGCTTGTCCGACATGTAGTCGAGCGAGGGATTGCGCGGGGCGTAGATCGCCAGCCAGAAGGTGTCCTCGCCGTCGTAGGAGATATTGTCCGGGAAACCGGGCAGGTTCGCGGCGAAGGTATCGCTGCCGCCGGCGGCATCGCCGGTCAGCCAGTAACGCGTGACCCGGTAGGCGCCGGTCTCGTTGACCAGCACGTAGCGCTCGCCCGGCCCCACGGCCACGCCGTTCGCGAACTGCAGGCCCTGCAGCAGCACGGTGACCTCGTCCGCCATCGGCTCGTACTTGAGCAGCCGGCCGTTGCCGCCGTGCTCGATGATGTCGGCCATCACGTGGTGCATGCCGAACTTGTGCGAGGCGTCGGAGAAATAGACGGTGCCGTCCTCGGCGACGGCGACATCGTCCACGAACCCGAACGGCACGCCGGCGGCCGCCGTGGCCAGGGTCCGGACCGTGCCGTCCGGCCGCACCGCCAGCAGGCCGCGCACGGCGTCGGCGACGACCAGGCTGCCGTCCGGCGCCCAGTCCATCCCCAGCGGCCGGCCGCCGGTGTCGGCGAACACTGCCGCGCCGGAGCCGTCCGGCTGCAGGCGGCGGATCTTGCCGTCGGCGTAGGCGCCGTAGATCCGACCCTGGTCGTCCACCGCGACGTCCTCGGGTCCCGAGGCGACGCCCTTGGCGAGCCATTCGACCCCGGCGAGCCGATCGTTCACGGCGTAGGGCCCTTCCAGTCCGGGCGCCTCGGGCGCATCCCAGGCCACCGGCTCGATGGGTACCGGCCAGAAGACCAGGTAGGCGGCGCCCGCCAGGATCAGGATCAGAACGATCCCGAGAAACTTGTTCATGATGTCCTCCCTTCGTTCCCGCACCGTTCGACAAGATATTCCGGGCCGATCGCGGACACGTCGCGGCAGCCCACCAGGGCCATGGTGTCCGCGAGCTCGCGCCGCAGGAGCTCCAGCACCGCGCCCACGCCGGGACCGCCGGCGGCGGCCAGCCCCCAGAGGACCGGCCGGCCCAGGAACACGGCGCGCGCGCCGCGCGCCAGGGCCTTGAAGACGTCGCCGCCGCGGCGGATGCCGCCGTCGACGTAGACCTCGCCGCGACCGGCCACGGCCTCGACCACCTCGGGCAGCACGTCGATGGTGGCCGGGCAGCCGTCGAGTTGGCGGCCACCGTGGTTGGAGACGATCACGCCGGCGGCGCCGTGTGCCATCGCCAGGGCGCCGTCCTCGGCCACGCACACGCCCTTGACCAGCACCGGCAGGTCGGTGATCGAGCACAGCCAGTCGAGATCGTCCCAGCCCAGGGCGCCGTCGAGCATGGACGCCACGTAATTGGCCAGGCCGGAGCCCTCGCCGGCGGGGAAGTCGGCCTTGCCCGCCGGCGACAGGTTCTCGACCGACAGTCCCGCGGGCAGCGAGAAGTTGTTGCGCACGTCGGCCTCGCGCTTGCCCCAGACCGGCGTGTCCACGGTGAGCACGATGGCCTGGGCGCCGGCGGCCTCGGCCCGCGCCACCAGGTCGCGCGTCACCGCGCGGTCCTTGTAGATGTAGAGCTGGAAGAAGCGGGGGCCGCTGGCGGCCGCGAACACCTCCTCCATGGCCGTGTTCGACAGACCGCTCAGGATGAACAGCGTGCCGGCCTCGCCGGCGGCGCGCACCGTGCCCAGCTCGCCGTCCTCGTGCGCCATGCGGTGAAAGGCGGTCGGCGCCACCGCGATCGGCATCGACACGTCGTGGCCGAGGATACTCGTTCGCAGATCCGGCTCCCCGACGCCGGCGAGTACCCGATAGCGCAGACCGATACGACGGTAGGCCGCACTATTGTCCCGCAGGGTGAGCTCGTCGAGGGCGCCGCCCGCGTAATACTCGTAGGCCGCCTTGTCGAGGCGGGCTTGCGCGGCGGCCGCATAGTCCGCCAGATTCACCAAGTCCATGCTCGCTGTCACCGCATCGTCCGATCCGATCCGCCGCAGGATAGCATCGCCATGACCCGTACCGACCATGACACGGCCGCCAGCGCAGATGCCCTGGCCGAACGCCGGCGCCGCAGCCGCGACCGCCTGGCGCGCTGGGCCCGCTGGCTGGACGACGCCGTACGCATCCCGGTGATCGGCGTGCGGGTCGGCATCGACGCCCTGGTCGGACTGATCCCGGTGGCGGGGGACTTCGTCGGCCTGCTGCTGTCCAGCGCCCTGGTCGGGGAGGCGATCCGGCTGCGCGCGCCGCCGCGCCTGCTGGCGCGCATGGGGCTCAACCTGGCCCTGGATTTCGCGGTCGGCCTGATCCCGGTGCTGGGCGACGTCGCGGATATCGCCTGGCGGGCCAACCGCCGCAACCGGCGGCTGCTGGAGGACTGGCTCGACCGCGAACTGGCACCGCCGGCCCGTGACGCCGGCTGGCGCGCGGCCGCGGTGCTGGCGGCGGGCCTGCTGCTGGCGGCCGCGGTATCCCTGTGGCTGTTGCGCGCCCTTACGGCATGAACAGCCCGGCCACCGGCGCGCTCACCAGCATCCAGACCACCACCAGGATCACCAGCGACACCACGAAATGCGCGACGCGCCGGTTCTCCGGAATACCGAGGAACACCGGTTGGTTGCGATACAACAGCACCAGGCTGTAGATGGACAGGCCCAGGGCGGCCAGCCAGCCGATCAGCGGCACCGCGCCCACGAGCTGACCGGCGAAGCCCGGCACCGAGGCCAGGGTCACGGCCGCGAAGCCGTCGTCGAAACTGCTGCGCCCGCCGAAGCTGCCCGCGATAAGCCCGAACACCGCGCCGGACAGCGCCAGGGCCAACAGCCCGCCGACGAACAGCAACAGCATCTGCGCCAGCAGGCCGCCCAGACCCGGCAGCACGTTGCTGCCGAACAGCCAGGCGAGTATCGGCGCCAGGACCGCGACCGCGGCCGCCATGGGCACCGCCACCGCGAAGGCGGTATCCCGCCAACCGGTCCGGCGCGAGCGAAACGCCCGCCAGGTCGGTTCGGGTTGGAGGACCGCTCCCTTGAGCAATTCGAATGTCTTGTTCCAATCCCGCATCGGTGGTCTCCGCGATGGGCCGTCCCTCGAGCCGGGCGGCGACGGCTTCAAGTCTCCACGATCTCCGGCTGGGAATACATCACCTCTTCCGGCGCCACGAAATGGGGCACGGCCACGGTCTGGTTGCGGCCGCGGCGCTTGGCCTCGTACAGGGCCGCGTCCGCCCGTTCCAGGAACGCCATCGGGTCCTGCCCGGCGGTCGGCACCGTGGCCGCCGCGCCGCAGCTCACGCTCACGAAATCCCCGACCGGCGAGGCCTCGTGCGGCAACCCCAGTGCCGCGACCCGCTGCCGCGCCCGCTCGGCGATATCCACCAGCACCTCGGCCGGATCCAGGTCGAACCAGACCAGCAGGAACTCCTCGCCGCCGTAGCGCACGGCGATATCCAGCGGCCGCTGGGCCTGCGCGGCCAGGGCCCGCGCCAAGGCCCGCAGGCAGTCGTCGCCGGCCAGGTGACCCTTGGCATCGTTGTAGGCCTTGAAATAGTCGACATCGAAGAAGGCCACGGCGATCCGACGGCGCTCGCGCTGGGCCTGGGCCCACAAGCGCGGGAACTGCTCGTCCAGGTAGCGTCGGTTGTGCAGCCCGGTCAGGCCGTCGCGGTTGGCCTCGCTGCGGAGCTGGCGGGCCGCCAGGAACTCGTGGCGACGGCTGTACTCGTGCGAATAGGCCCCGATCGCGCCGATGACGTTGGCGCTGATCAGGTACAGCACGTGCCGCGGCAGACGTCCCTGCTCCGGCGACCACGCGATCTCGCTGAGGACGAACGTCAGCACGAGCAGCACACCGAACGCCAGGGCCTGCGGGAAACGCAGCCCCACCGCGAAATACCCGACCATGAGCAGGAGCAGCATGCCCTCGTAGGGGAACGGCTCGCCTTGCCGATAGGCCTGCGCATAGAGCGAGAACAGACCGACCGTCACCGCGGACAGGCAGGCAAGCGACAACACCGCGAGACGCAGCCGCTCGACATACGACCCCAGCCAGGCCAATGCCAGTATCGGGGCCAGCACGACGCCCTGCACGAAAAACGCCATGTGGTTGAGCGGCGGGGCGTACGCGTGCAGGTTATGCAACGAGAACACGAGCAGGATCATCGCGCCGAACAGAAACACGACCCTGGCCTGGCCGCGATTGACCGCGTCGTAGTAGACGCGGAACTCGCTCTCCAGGCCGGGCTCGAAGTGCAGTCGGTGGAACCCCCGCCGTGCCCCGTCGTTTTGGAAGGCATCGGAGGGCAACCGACCGGCGGATTCGGCATGCTTGCCGCGGCTATCCACCATGGTCACGCCCCGATCCGGCCCACGGGACGGCACCCTGCGCGCTGCATCGCAACAACGGACGCCGGCGACGACCGTTCGTGCCTCGGCGGATACCGCTTGTTTGCGGGAAAATCCGGCTTGCCGGCAGGTTATGCACAATGCCGCTCCCAGGAACATGAGCCCCGATTAAAGTCAACCTCCGTCCCGACGATAGCGGACACCCTTCGTAATGTGTTGTTTCCATTTTCATTATTTTTATATTACGAAAATCGATTGAAATAAGACGCAAGATTGCCACAAAAAATCGCTAGGCCGGGGGCGAGACTATCCCCAAAGTTATCCACAGGCCTGCCGCCCGCGATCCCGCGACTTTCCGCGCTTCCCGCCGGTCAGCATGCCATGACCGGACATCACCACCCCACCTTGCGGCAGGTCGCGGCGGGTTTCCACCATCGGCGGCCACGAGCGATTAGACTGTCGCCATGAGCCGAGCCATCCGCGTGGCCGTGCCGGCCCCGCTGCACGGCGGCTTCGACTATCTCCCGCCGGCCGCCGGACCGGCGCCGGTGCCCGGCGCGCGCGTGCGGGTGCCGTTCGGGCGCCGCCGGCTGGTGGGCGTGGTCACGGCCACCAGCACCGAGCCCGCCGTGGCCGGCGGGCGGCTGCGCCGCATCGAGGCCGTGCTCGACAGCGAGCCCGTGCTGCCGCCCGGCCTGCGCGAACTCTGCACCTGGGCCGCGCGCTACTACCACCACCCCTTGGGCGAGGTCTATGCCGCCACGCTGCCGGTGCTGCTGCGGCAGGGGCGGCCGGCCGAGCGGCGCCCGCCGCGGCTCTGGCGGCTCACCGAGACCGGCCGCGCCCTGGACGGGGCCGACCTCGCGCGCGCCCCCCGTCAGCAAGAGATATGGCGGGTGCTGGCGGACGCCCCCGCCGGCCTGACCACGGCCGCCCTGCGCGAGCGCTGCCCGGCCCCGGCGGACACGCTGCGGCGGATGGCCGCCCACGGCTGGATCGAATCGGTCGCCGCGGCGCCGGCAGCGCCGGCCGCAGGCGCGCCGACGCCGGCGCTTGGCCCCGAGCAGGCAGCGGCGGTCGGCGCCGTGGGCTCGGATTTCGCAGTGCACCTGCTGCACGGCGTCACCGGCAGCGGCAAGACCGAGGTCTACCTGGCGCTGGTCGAGCGGGCCCTGGCGGCGGGCCGGCAGGCCCTGATCCTGGTGCCGGAGATCGGCCTCACGCCGCAGCTCATCGAGCGCTTCTCGAACCGTCTGGCCACGCCCATCGCGGTGCTGCACTCGGGCCTGGGCGATGCCGAACGCCTGGACGCCTGGCTGGCGGCCCGCGAGGGCAGCGCCGGCGTGGTCCTGGGCACCCGCTCGGCGGTGTTCACGCCGCTGGCGCGGCCCGGCTTGATCGTGGTGGACGAGGAGCACGATCCCTCTTACAAGCAACAGGACGGCCTGCGTTACTCGGCGCGCGACCTGGCCGTGCGCCGGGCCCAGATCGAGGACGTGCCGGCGGTGCTCGGCTCCGCCACGCCGGCCCTGGAGACCCTGCACAACGCCCGCCGCGGCCGCTACCGGCACCTGCGCCTGACCCGGCGCGCCACCGGCGCCGACATCCCCGCGGTGCGGCTGCTGGACGTACGCAGCCGCAAGCTCTCGGAGGGGCTCTCGGAACCGCTGCTGCAGCGCATCGCCCACCATCTGGAGGGCGGCGGTCAGGCCCTGCTGTTCCTCAACCGGCGCGGCTACGCCCCGGCCCTGATCTGCCACGACTGCGGCTGGATCGCCCACTGCCGGCGCTGCGACGCCGCGCTCACCCTGCACCGCGGCGGGCGCCGCCTGGATTGCCACCATTGCGGCGCCCAGCGGTCGCCGCCCGCCGTCTGCGAACACTGCGGCGGCAAGGAGCTGATCGCCGTGGGCGAGGGCACGGAGCGCGTCGCCGCCGCCCTGCGCGCGCGCTTTCCGGACGTCCGCCTGGCCCGCTTCGACCGCGACGCGGTCGCCGCCAAGGGCCGCCTGGAGGACCTGCTGGCCGAGGTCCGCAGCGGCGCGGCCCGGCTGCTGGTGGGCACCCAGATGCTGGCCAAGGGCCACGATTTCCCGGACCTGTCGCTGGTGGGTGTGGTGAACGCCGACCACGGCCTGTTCTCGGCCGACTTCCGCGCCTTCGAGCGCATGGCCCAGCTCGTGACCCAGGTGGCCGGCCGCGCCGGGCGCGGCGACCGGGCCGGCGAGGTGGTGCTCCAAACCCGGCATCCCGACCATCCGCTGCTACGGCGGCTGCTGGAATCCGGCTACGACGCCTTCGCCGAGGCCATGCTCGCCGAGCGCGAGGCGGTGGGCCTGCCACCGTTCGGGCACCTGGCCCTGCTGCAGGCGGAGGCCCCGGGCGCCGAGGCGCCGGCCCGTTTCCTGGACGCCGCCGCGGACCTGGCCGGCGACGCCGCCGGGGTCGAGCTCTGGGGGCCGGCCCCGGCGCCGATGGAACGCCGCGCCGGCCGCTACCGCTTCCACCTGCTGCTGCGCGCCGGTCGCCGGGGCGACCTGCACCGCTTCCTGGACGCCTGGCTGCCCCGGCTCGCCGAGCTGCCCGGCGCCCGGCGGGTGCGCTGGGCGATCGACGTGGATCCGCAGGATCTCATTTGATCCGCACCATCGCGGGTCAAATCGTTTCATGTCTCATGCGGCTGGGCTGCCTCGAACGAACCGGCAACCCGAGGCTTGCCGGCTAGCCGCTCGCCGGTGCAGCCGTTAAACTGCACGGCCTTTCCACCCGACACCCGTTGCGAGCCACCTTGAAGACGCACCTGCAGGAGCTCCTGAGCCGGGCGGTGGCGGCGGCGCTGCCCGAGGTCGAGGCGCCGTCGGTGCCGCACATCGAGCGTACCCGCGACGCCGCGCACGGCGATTTCGCGACCAACCTGGCGATGACCCTGGCCAAGCCGGCGCGGCGCCCGCCGCGCGAGCTGGCCGAGGCGATCGTGGCGGCGATGCCGGAATCGGAACTGGTGGACCGCGTCGAGATCGCGGGGCCGGGCTTCATCAACATCTTCCTGACCCCGGCGGCGCTGCAGTCGGTGGCCACGACCGTGCTCGACGCCGGCGAGGCCTACGGCACCAGCGACGCGGGCGCCGGCCGGCGGGTGATCGTGGAGTTCGTCTCCGCCAACCCCACGGGCCCCCTGCATGTCGGCCACGGCCGCGGCGCCGCCTACGGTGACTGCGTGGCGCGCCTGCTGGCGGCCGCGGGCTTCGACGTGCACCGCGAGTACTACGTCAACGACGCCGGCCGGCAGATGGACATCCTCGCCCTGTCCCTGTGGTTGCGCTACCTGGAGGCCGCCGGCGAGACCCTGACCTACCCCAGCAACGCCTACCGCGGCGGCTATGTCCGCGAGGCCGCGGACCGCCTGCTCGCCGAACATGGCGAGCGCTTCCGGCATCCGGCCGCGGCGGTATTCGAGGACGTGCCCGCGGACGCCCCCGACGGCGGCGACAAGGATGCCCACGTCGACGGCCTGATCCGGCGCGCGAAGGCCCTGCTGGGCGACGACGCCTTCCGCGAGCTGCTGGACTTCATCCTCGCCGACCAGATCGCCGACATCGAGGACGACCTGGCCGGCTTCCGGGTGGGCTACGACCGCTGGTTCTCCGAGCGCGGCCTGGTGGACGACGGCGCGGTGGCGGCGGCCATCGAACGGCTGCGCGAGGGCGGTCACGTGTACGAGGCCGAGGGCGCCACCTGGTTCGCGGCCTCGCGCTTCGGCGACGAGAAGGACCGGGTGCTGATCCGCAGCGGCGGCGGCCATACCTATTTCGCCGCCGACATCGCCTACCACCTGCACAAGCTCGACCGCGGCTACGACCGGCTGGTGGACATCTGGGGCGCCGACCACCACGGCTACGTGCCGCGGGTGACCGCCGCGGTGCGGGCGCTGACCGGCGCCGAGGACCGGCTGGCGGTGCAACTGGTGCAGTTCGCCAACCTCTACCGCGGCAGCGAGCGCCTGCCCATGTCCACGCGCGCCGGCGAGTACGTGACCCTGCGCGAGCTGCGCGACGAGGTGGGCGTGGACGCGGCCCGCTACTTCTACGTGATGCGCTCCAACGACCAGCACCTGGACTTCGACCTGGAGCTGGCCAAGTCGCAGAGCAACGACAACCCGGTCTACTACATCCAGTACGCCCACGCCCGGGTGTGCAGCGTCGACACCCAGCTCGCCGACCGCGGCTGGGCATTCGAGCGCGACGCCGCCGACCTGTCCCGCCTGGACACCGACCACGAGCAGCGCCTGCTCACCGCGCTGTCGCGCTACCCGGAGGTGATCGAGACGGCGGCCCTGGGCTACGCCCCGCACACGCTGGCGCACTATCTGCGCGACACCGCCGACGCCTTCCACAGCTACTACAACGCGCATACCTTCCTGGTCGAGGACGCGGCCCTGCGCAACGCCCGCCTGGCCCTGGTCTACGCCACCCGCCGGGTGCTGGCCAACGGCCTCGAACTGCTGGGCGTCTCCGCGCCCGAATCCATGTGAGAGCCATCCGGAAGCGAGAACCCTGAATGGCACGCGACTACGCCCGTAACCGCAGCGGCGGCGGCAAGAAGAAGCGAAACACCCGCAGCCGCCCCGCCGCCAAGCGCCGCAACGACGGCCCGCCGGGCTGGGTCTGGCTGGTCTGCGGCGTCTGCCTGGGCCTGGTCGTGGCGGCCGGCGTCTACGTGTTCGGCCGCGCCGGCGGCATGTCCGGCCTGACCATCACCACCGTGGACAGCGACAATCCCCCGGCCGAACGCCGCCCGGCCGGCAAGGACGGCGGCGGCGACAAGAAAAGCGAGCCGCGCTTCGCCTTCTACGAGATGCTGCCCAACTACGAGGTGGTGATCCCGGAGGAGGAATACGAGAACGGCGATAGCGACGGCGCCACCGCCAAGACCTCGCCCAAGGTCCGCCAGCCGGGCCGCTACCGCATCCAGGCCGGCTCCTTCTCCGAGTACGCCGACGCCGACCGCCGCAAGGCCGAGCTGGCCCTGCTGGGGCTGGAGTCCGAGATCCAGAGCGTGAAGCTGGACGACGGCCGCACCGTCTACCGCGTGCGCAGCGGCCCCGTCGAGGAACTGGAACGCCTCAACGGCATCCTCAAGCGCCTGCGCGAGAACGACATCGACACGCTGGTGATGCGGGCGCGGGAAGAATGATTTGCAAGAAGATTAACCACAGAGGCACAGAGGGCACAGAGGCAAGAGAACTAACCACAGGGACACAGAGGCACGGAGAGAAAAGCAAGATATAGAAGAGAAACATCCAGGGCGTGACAAGGGACGGTCAGGCCCATTTCCGGCAACTGTGGCATGCCGGGAACTCTTCGCTTATCCCGCTCTGCTACTTTTACTTCCTCTGTGTCTCTGTGCCTCTGTGGTTAGTCTCTTACTGACCTCGCAGCCTCTGTGCCCTCTGTGCCTCTGTGGTTAGCCTTATCAAGTCAAGGCCGCTCGCCGAGGTAGTCCGCCAGCACGTCGTCCCACTCCTCGCCGCCGACGATCGCCAGGATGCGCCGGTTCATCGGCTCGCGCAGGTCGCTGCCCTCGGGCAGCGCAAGGGCGTAGTCCTGGCGCTCGAAGCGGAACGGCAGCACCGTCGCGCGGCGCGGATACTCGTGGTTCACCAGGTACTGCAGGATCGGGGCGTCGTAGACCACGGCCTCGACCCGGCCGGCGGCGAGGTCATCCAGACCGGCCTCGACATCGGCGACCGGGCGGAAGGGGATGTCGCGGGCGTCCAGGGCCTGTCCGCTGGTGGCGCGATCGACCGTGGCCACCGTGGTCCGGCGCAGGTCGTCCACGCCCTCGATGCGGTTGTCGAGGCTGCCCACCGTCAGCGAGGTGGCGATCGCCGCGGTGAAGCCGGAAATCAGGATGATGGCGGCGAACATCCAGATCAGGCCGACGACGCGGCCGCCCAGGGTCCGGGGCGATTTGTCGCCGTAGCCCACCGTGGTCATGGTCACCGCGGCCCACCAGAAGCCGCTGCCCAGACCCTCGACCGTGGTGCCGCCGAACTCCTCGGGGTTGCCGCGCCGCTCGAACACCCAGATCACGACACCCACGGCCAGCAGCAGGGCGCCGAGGCCCGCCACCGCCAGCAGGAACTCGCCGGAGAAGAAGCCGGCCAGGGCGGCCCAGGCGGAGCCGCCGGGCCGCGCGGCCACGGCCAGTCCGGAGGTGTGGAAGGGATGCGTGAAGTCGATGCTGCGCTCGCGCTCGGCGGTCATGGTCAGGGCCCCGACCGCCACGTCCAGCCGGCCGTTCCGGACGCCGTCGAGCATCCCGGCCAGATCCGTGCGCCGGTACTCGTATTCCAGGCCCATGTCGGCGGCGACCCGTTCCCACAACTCGATGCTGATGCCGGACAGCTCCCCGGCGTCGTTCTCGATCACGAACGGCGGCACCACCCGCGTACCCACGACCAACGGCTCCGGCTGCGCCGCCGCGCCGGCGGCCCAGAACGCCAAGCCCAACATCAACCATCGAAACATCCGACACCCCCGGTCCTGACCGAGCCCCTCTCGAAACTCGAAACGCGACACTTTTCTATAGCGGCTGCAACTTCGCAAACCCCGCGATCAGCCACTTGCTGCCTACGGCGTCGAAGTTGACCTGGATGCGGGCGCGGGCGCCATCGCCCTCGAAGGCCATGACCACGCCCTCCCCGAATTTCTTGTGCGCCACCCGCTGGCCCAGGCGCACGCCGTCGGGGCCGGTGTCCGCCGAACCGGACACGGCCGCCGCCGAGGGCCGGTAGACGGGGCGGTTCACCTGCACCCGCGGGCGCACCTCGCGCAGGTACTGCGGCGGGATCTCGCGCAGGAAGCGCGACGGCGCGCACAGGTTCTCGCTGCCGTGCAGCCGCCTCAGTTCGGCGTGCGTCAGGTGCAGCCGGCGCATGGCGCGGGTCATGCCCACGTAGCACAGGCGCCGTTCCTCCTCCAGGCCGTTGGCGTCCTCGATCGAGCGCTGGTGCGGGAACAACCCCTCCTCCATGCCCACCAGGAATACCAGCGGGAACTCCAGGCCCTTGGCGGCGTGCAGGGTCATGAGCTGGATCGAGTCGTCCCACTCGCCGGCCTGGTTCTCGCCGGCCTCCAGGGCGGTGTGGGTCAGGAACTGGGTGATCTCGTCGGCGACGTCGTCCTCGTCGGGGACATAGGAGCGGGCGGCGGAGACCAGTTCCTCCAGGTTCTCCAGCCGGGCCTCGGCCTTTTCGGACTTGTCCTTGCCGTGATGGCCCTTGAGGCCGCTGTGCTCGATGACGAATTCCATCGCCTCGTGCAGCGGCTTGTCGTCGACGGCCTCGTCGAGGTCGTCGATCAGCGCCAGGAACTTGCGCACCGCGCCGGCGGCGCGCGCGGGCAGGCCGTCCGCCGCCATCTCGGCGGCGGCCTGGCACATGTTCAGGGCGTTGCCGCGGGCATGGGCGCGGATCTTGTCCACGGTAGTGGCGCCGATGCCGCGGGTGGGCGTGTTGACGATGCGCTCGAAGGCGGCGTCGTCGGCGCGCGCCTTGATCAGGCGTAGGTAGGCGAGCGCGTCCTTGACCTCGGCGCGCTCGAAGAACTTCTGGCCGCCGTAGATGCGGTACGGGATCTCGGCGCGGATCAGGCCCTCCTCGAACACCCGCGATTGGGCGTTGGAGCGATAGAGGATGGCCACGTCCGAGCGGCAGCCGCCGTCCGCCAGCCAGCCCTGGATCTGGTTGATGACGTACTGGGCCTCGTCGTATTCGTTGAAGGCGGCGTAGACGTCGATGGGCTCGCCCTCGCGGTCGTCGGTCCACAGTTCCTTGCCCAGGCGCGCGCTGTTGCAGCGGATCAGGCCGTTGGCCGCGCCCAGGATGGTGGCGGTGGAGCGGTAGTTCTGCTCCAGGCGCACTGTGAGCGTGTCCGGGAAGTCCTCGGTGAAGCGCATCAGGTTGTCCACCCGCGCGCCGCGCCAGGAGTAGATCGACTGGTCGTCGTCGCCGACCACGAATACGTGACCGCCGGCGCGGCCGTCGGCGTCGCCGGCCAGCAGACGGATCCAGGCGTACTGCAGGGCGTTGGTGTCCTGGAACTCGTCCACCAGCAGGTGGCGGAAGCGCTTGCGGTAATGCGCCTGCAGGTCGGGGTTGTCGCGGATCAGCTCGTGGGCGCGCAGCAGCAGCTCGGGGAAATCGACCAGGCCGGCGCGCTCGCGGGCCTCCTCGTAGGCGGCGTAGATACGGATCATCTGGGCGCGGGCGTAATCCCCCGTGTCGGCCAGGTGCTGCGGCCGCCGGCCCTCCTCCTTGGCGCCGTTGATGAACCACTGCATCTGCCGCGGCGGCCAGCGGGTCTCGTCCAGGTCCAGGCCCTTGAGCACGCGGCGTATCAGCCGGTACTGGTCGTCCGCGTCGATGATCTGGAAGGCTTGGGGCAGACCGGCCTCGCGCCAGTGCAGCCGCAGCATGCGGTGGGCGATGCCGTGGAAGGTGCCCACCCACATGGCGGTGCCGGAGATGCCCAGCAACGACTCGATGCGCCCGCGCATCTCGCCGGCGGCCTTGTTGGTGAAGGTCACCGCCAGGATCGACTGCGGCGAGACGCCCTCGACGCCCACCAGCCAGGCCACGCGGTGCGTGAGCACCCGGGTCTTGCCCGAGCCCGCCCCGGCCAATACCAGCACGTGCTGGAGCGGCGCGCCGACGGCCTCGCGCTGGGCTTCGTTCAGACCCTCGAGGATATGGGAGACATCATCCATGGGCTCCGATTGTACCCGCACGCCCGGGGGCATTCATGGCGCGTTCAGTCACCCTGCGCCACAATGGCCCGCGTTCCCGGCATGGCAACAGAGGAACCCCGAACCATGCGCCGATCGATCGTCCTGCTCCTGGCCGCGGCGGTGACCGCCTGCGCCACCTCGCCGCTCGGCCGGCCGCAGCTCAAGCTGTTCCCCGAGGCCGAGCTGGCGCAGATGGGCGCGGCCAGCTATGCCGAGATCAAGAAGGAGACCAAGACCAGCTCCGACGCCTCGGTGAACCGCTACGTGCGCTGCATCGCCAACGCCATCACGGCGCAGACCGGCGGCAACTGGGAAGTGACCGTCTTCGCCGACGACCAGGCCAACGCCTTCGCCCTGCCCGGCGGCAAGATCGGCGTCTACACCGGCCTGCTCGACGTGGCCGAGAACCAGGACCAGCTCGCCGCGGTGATGGCGCACGAGGTGGCCCACGTGCTCGCCGACCACGGCAACGAACGGGTCTCGACCTCGTTCGCCGCCCAGAGCGGCCTGGAACTGGTCTCGGCGGTCTCGGGCGCCGGCCAGAGCGCCACCGGCCAGAAGGTGATGTCCCTGCTCGGCCTGGGCACCCAGGTGGGCGTACTCCTGCCCTTCTCCCGCGCCCAGGAGAGCGAGGCCGACATCCTCGGCCTGCAGCTCATGGCCCGGAGCGGTTTCCGACCCGAGGCGTCGGTGGCCCTGTGGCGGAACATGGCCGAGCGTTCGGAAGGTCAGCCGCCGGAGTTCCTGTCCACCCACCCCAGCCACGGCAGCCGCATCGGCGCGCTCCAGGAGAACATGCCCAAGGCGCGGCAACTCTACGAGCAGGCCCGCGGCGCCGGGCGCACGCCGAGCTGCGGCTGACCGGCTATGCCGTGGTCCCGTGCAGGTAGTGCAGGCCGAGGTGCACGGTCTCGGCCGTGAGTGCCAGCACCAGGATGCGGAAGATCCAGCGCCGGGCGGCATCCGAGCAGGCCAGGCGCGCGCCCAGAACACCCCCGGCGACGCTGCCGGCGGCCAGCACCGCGCCGATCCCCCAGGCGGCGTGCCCGTTGTAGACGAACCACGCCAGGGCCACCAGCGACGTCGGCACGATCACCGCGCTCTTGACGGCGTTGGCCTCGGCCAGGGGCAGGCGCACCGCCAGGACCAGGGCGAGCAGCAGGTAGGTGGCGCCGTCCAGGACGATGAACCCCAGCCACAACCCGATCGCCAGGAACGCGAGATACTGCGCGGGGCCGAGGCGGATATCCCCCTCCGGGGCCCGCGCCACCGCGTCCTTGACCTTCGTGAAGAGCAGACCCAGCGCCACCAGCACCGCCGCCGTGATCACCAGGCCGAGGTCGCGCTGTGGCAGCGCCTCCGCCAAGCCGACCCCGATCGCCGCGCCCGCCACCGACGGCAGGCTGATCCGTAGCGCGGTGCGCCAGGGCATGTGGCCGCGGCGGTGGAAACTGACGCTGGCGGTGCCCGCGGCGACCAGGACCGGGAAGCGATTGGTGGCGTTGGCGGTCACCGGATCCAGCCCCAGGAAGATCAGCATGGGCAGGGACACCGCCGAGCCCGAGGAGGCAACCGTGTTGAGGAAGCCGCAGGCCAGGCCCGCCGTGGCGACCAGGAGCCCCGTGGCGAGGGTGAGCTCGATCATCGGCCGTCTCCCCGCGCGGACCGACGCGCACGATGTGTAGGAAATACGCCCATTGAGGCCGCGCCCGCGAGGCGGCAGAATCGCCGCCCGGGCGCCGGAAGGGAATGCATGGCTGTCCCCCGCTTCGATCGGATGCCGGCGCGCCCACGATAATCGCGGGCGGTCGCCGGCCGCCAGCACCGCCCGCGGCAACAAGCCGAATCAACGAACGATACCGACGAGAAGGGCCTCCCGCATGAGCCACGCCGCCGAGCCGACGACCCTTACCCCGCGCGAGCAACTGATGAAGGCCCTGGGGCCGGGCATCCTGATGGCGGGCGCCGCCATCGGCGGCTCGCACCTGGTGTCCTCGACCCAGGCCGGCGCCCGCTACGGCTGGTCGCTGCTGGGCCTGCTGCTGCTGGTCAACCTGTTCAAGTACCCGTTCTTCCTGTACGGCGAGCGCTATACCGCCGCCACCGGCGAGACCATCCTGCACGGCTTCCGCCGCATGGGCCTGGCCTACCTGCTGGCCTTCTTCGGCCTCAACCTGGTCAACGCCTTCCTCAACATCGCGGGCGTGGCCATGATCACGGCCAGCCTGTCCCTGAACTTCGGCGTGCAGGCGCTGGGCATCCCCCTGGCGGAGCTGACCCTGATCGTGGCCGCGGTCTGCGCCGCGATCATCATCGTCGGCCACTACCGGATGCTGGACAAGATCGCCAAGCTGGTGATCCTGCTACTGGCGGTGTCCACCTTCGCGGCGGTGTTCGCGGCCGCCGTCGACCCGGTGGCACCGGTCGAGGGCTTCGTCGGCGAGGACCCGTGGAACCTCGCCGCGCTCGGCTTCATCATCCTGTTCATGGGCTGGATGCCGGCGCCCATCGACGTCGCCGTCTGGCCGTCGCTGTGGATGCCCGCCCGCCAACGCGAGACCGGTTACCGCGCGACCATGTCCCAGGCCATGGTCGACTTCCATCTCGGCTACATCGTCACCGTGGTGCTGGCGGTGTTCTTCCTGGCCCTGGGCGCCCTGGTGATCCACGGCTCGGGCCGCGAGATCTCCATGAGCAGCGCGACCTTCGCCAGCCAGCTCGTCGACCTGTACACCGCCTCGATCGGCCCCTGGGCCTACTGGATCATCGCCGTGGCCGCCTTCACCGCCATGTTCAGCACCACCCTGACCTGCGTGGACGGCTGGCCGCGCTCCCTGGCGACCTGCACCCTGCTGATCCGGGGCGGCACCGAGGACATCCACCGCCTGCGGGCCGTGCACTACGTCTGGATCCTGCTGAGCGTCGCCGTGACCTACGTGATCACCAAGTTCTACCTGCACGGCCTCGGCCAGATGCTGCAGGTGGCGATGGTGATCTCGTTTTTGACCTCGCCGGTGTTCGCCTACATCAACTACAAGGCGATCCGGGCGCCCTGGGTGGACGCCGCGTACCGGCCCGGTCCCGTGCTGCACGTGCTGAGCTGGGCCGGCATGGCGTTCTTCGTCGGCTTCACCGGGCTGTTCCTGTGGTGGTTCCTGTTCATGCGCGGCGGCTGACGCCGGCGCGGGCGGCATGTAAGCTGACCGCTCATTCGGGAGGGGGAAAAAACCCGTGAGCGATCCATTGCAACAGCCCTTGACGCTGCCCTGCGGCGCCACCCTGCCCAACCGCATCGCCAAGGCGGCGATGACCGAGGGCCTGGCCGACGAGCGCCTGCGGGCCACCGAGCGCCACAACCGGCTCTACCGGCTCTGGTCCGAGGGCGGCGCCGGGCTGCTGATCACCGGCAACGTCCAGATCGACCGGCGGGTGCTGGAGCGGCCGGGCAATGTCTGCGTCGACAGCGAGGAAGGCCGCGACCGCCTGCGCGCCTGGGCCGAGGCCGGCACCGTCGGCGGCGGCAACCACCTCTGGATGCAGATCGCGCACGCCGGCCGCCAGTCGCCCAACTACGTCACCCGTGAGCCGCTGGCGCCCTCCGAGGTACCCCTGAAGATCCTGGGCGCCTATGCCAAGCCCCGGGCCATGACCGGCGCCGAGATCGAGGACTTCATCGGCCGCTTCGCCCACGTGTCGGCGGTGGCGCGCGAGACGGGTTTCACCGGCGTGCAGCTCCACGCCGCCCACGGCTACCTGCTGAGCGACTTCCTCACGCCGCGCGTCAACAAGCGCACCGACGAGTGGGGCGGCTCCCCCGAGAACCGGGCGCGCTTCCTGCTGGAGACGGTCAAGGCCACCCGCAAGGCGGTGGGCGACGACTTCCCGATCTCGGTCAAGCTCAACTCCACCGACTTCCAGAAGGGCGGCTTCACCCAGGAGGAGAGCCTGCAGGTGATCCGCTGGCTCAACGAGGCCGGCGTCGACCTGCTGGAGATCTCCGGCGGCAGCTACGAGCAGCCGGGCATGGTCGGCCACCGCGGCAAGGCCGAGAACTACGACGCCAGCACCAAGGCCTCCACCGTCGAACGCGAGGCCTACTTCCTGGAGTACGCCAAGGCCGTGCGCGACGTCGCCACGGTGCCGCTGATGGTCACCGGCGGCTTCCGCTCGCGCCGGGTCATGGAGCAGGCCCTGGCCGACGGCGACGCCGACATCATCGGCATCGGCCGCCCGCTGGTCACCGACCCGCACTTCGTCAAGCGGCTGTTCGAGGGCACGGTCGACGCCGCCGACACCCACGAGCGCGACCTGACCATCGGCAGCGGGCTGTTCGGGCCGCAGAGCCGCTGGTTCGCGATGAAGTTCCTGAACATCTTCGGGATGATGGGCTGGTACTACATGCAGATCCTGCGCCTGGGCGACGGCCGCGAGCCGAACCTCAAGCTGGGGGCGCTGGGCGGCCTGCTCGGCCATTTCCGCAATGAATTCCGGACCGCCCGCCGGATCAAGCCGTTCCAGAAGGAACTCGCCAAGGAGGGAACCCGATGAGACAACTCGACGGCCGCGTGGCGGCCATCACCGGCGCCGGCTCCGGCATCGGCCGCGCCACCGCGCTGGCCCTGGCCGACGCCGGCTGCGCCCTGGCCCTGTCCGACGTGGACGAGGCGGGCCTGGCCGAGACCGTGCGCCTGGCCGAGGGCCGCGCGGCCGCCGGCCGCAGAATCACGCAGCACACCGTGGACGTGGCCGACAAGGCGCGCATGGCCGAGTGGGCCGACGCCGCGGCCGCCGAGCACGACGGCGTCAACATCGTGATCAACAACGCGGGCGTGGCCCTGTCCCAGACCGTCGAGGACATGGCCATCGAGGACGTCGAGTGGCTGTTCGGGATCAACTGGTGGGGCGTGGTCTACGGCACCCGCTTCTTCCTGCCGCACCTCAGAAAGGCCGACGAGGGCCACATCGTCAACCTGTCGAGCCTGTTCGGGTTGATCGGCGTGCCCACGCAGAGCGCCTACTGCGCGGCCAAGTTCGCGGTGCGCGGCTTCACCGAGACCCTGCGCATCGAGCTGGCGGACAGCCCCATCGGCGTGACCTGCGTGCACCCCGGCGGCATCGCCACCGAGATCGCCCGCCGCGCCCGCTTCTCGCAGGGCATCGGCGGCAAGGGCCGCGACGAGGCGGTCGAAACCTTCGACAAGATCGCCCGCACCTCGCCCGAGAAGGCGGCGGCCGACATCGTCGCCGGCATCCGCAAGGGCAAGGGCCGCGTGGTCATCGGCGCGGACGCCAAGTTCCTGCAGCTACTGCCCCGGCTGATGCCGATGCGCTACGTCGGCCTGGTGGACCGCATCCTCAAGATGGCGTGAGGTCTTGAAAGCATCCACTGATTACACGGATGACACGGATCAAATGGCCTTCCGGACAATCCGCGAAATCCGTGTAATCGGTGGATCGCTTGCAAGCGCCTACGGCGCGAGCACCGCCCAGGCCAGCACCGCCACGCCGACGGCGTTGAGCGCGCCGTGGCCGGCGATGAACAGGCCCGGCGGCTTGCGGTCCTTGTAGATCACGCCGAACAGCACGGCGCCGCCCGCGAAGCCCGCGGCGATCAGGCCGAAGGCCAGCCAGATGGTCTGGCTGCCGCCGGAACCCAGGGCGCCGATCAGCAGCAACAGCAGTCCCGCGCCCGCGGCCGCGCCGTGCCCCAGGCGCATCCAGCCGGGCAGGCCCCGGATCAAGGCCAGGCCGGCGCCGCCCACGGCGACCGCGGCCAACACGATCAATGCCAGTTTCAGGATCATGAGCCCTCTCCCTTCTCGCTCTGGTTGGTCTTGTTCTTATCGCCGCCGCGCTGGCCGCCGCCCTCGCCGGCGACCTCGAGGAAGTCCACGACCTCCTTCACGCCGGCGTGCTCGCCCGCGACCCGGACCGCGGCCTTGCGGGTGGCCTCGTCCGGCACGGTGCCGGTCAGGGTCACGACGCGGTCCTGCACCCCCACGGCGATGGCGGCGCCCGCGAAGCGCTCCTCGTCGAGCAGGGCGCGCTGGATGCTGCGGAACAGCACCTCGTCGTTGACGCTGGCGTTCACCGCCTCGGAGGCCTGTTCCATGCGCTCGCGGGCCTTGGCCAGGCGCTGTTCGGCGGCGTCCAGCTTCTCCTGCAGACGCCGCAGCTCGGCCTTCTTCTCGTCGACCGCGGACTGGGCCTCGGCCCGGGCCTGCTTGGCGGCCTCCAGGTTGGCGGCGGCGCGCTCGTAGCGCTGCTGCGGATCCTCGCTGCAGCCGGCGACGGCGATCAGGACGACGATGGCGACAACTGTACGGATCACGCGGCATCTCCTCGGGCAAGTGTCATTGCCTTAACGCTACCACGCCTGCGCGGCATTTAAAGCCACAAGCCCGCGACTACATCCCCCCCCCCCCTCCCACTCAGAGGAGAGGCGACGACTACATCTTTTCCCCTCTCCCCCTCAGGGGGAGAGGGTCAGGGTGAGGGGGGATAGAAAAACCCCCACACCGTTACAATACCGCCCCATGCACATCGGCCCCTACCAGTTCGCCAACAACCTCGCCGCCGCCCCCATGGCCGGCGTCAGCGACCGGCCGTTCCGGACGCTGTGCCGGCGCCTGGGCGCGGGCATGACCGTGGGCGAGATGGTGGCGTCCAACCCGCGGCTACGCGACACCCGCAAGAGCCGCCTGCGGCTCGACCACGACGGCGAGCCGGCGCCCGTGATCGTGCAGATCGCCGGCGCCGAGCCCGACCAGCTCGCCGAGGCCGCCCGCTTCAACGTCGATCGGGGCGCCGACATCATCGACATCAACATGGGTTGCCCGGCCAAGAAGGTCTGCAAGAAGGCCGCCGGCTCGGCCCTGCTCGCCGACGAGACGCTGGTCGGCCGCATCCTGGACGCGGTGGTCGCCGCCGTGGACGTGCCGGTGACGCTCAAGTGCCGCATCGGCGTGGACGCCGACCGCATCAACGGCGTGCGCGTGGCCCGCCTCGCCGAGGCCGCCGGCATCGCCGCCCTGGCGGTGCATGGCCGCACCCGCGCGCAGATGTATGAGGGCCGGACCGAGTACGCCACCATCCGCGCGATCAAGGAGACGGTCTCGATCCCGGTGCTCGCGAACGGCGACGTGGACTCGCCGACCAAGGCCGCCGCGGTGCTCGCGGCGACCGGCGCCGACGGCCTGATGATCGGCCGCGCCGCCTGCCGCCGGCCGTGGCTGTTCCGGGAGATCGGGGACTACCTGCGCACCGGCCGGGAACGCCCCGCGCTGTCCCTGGAAGAGGAGCGCGGCATCGTCCTGGGACTGCTGGAGAGCCTGCACGAGTTCTACGGCGAGACCCAGGGCGTGCGCGTGGCCCGCAAGCACATCGCCTGGCAGTTCGAGCACCGCGCCCCGCATCCCGCCCTGCGTCACGACATCCTCGCCGCCGAGACCGCCGTGCGCCAGCTCCGGCTGATGAGCCTGCACTACGACGCGCCGGCATTAGCGACAGCCGCCTGAAAGAAAAGACTAACCACAGAGACACAGAGGCACAGAGCGAAGACACTTCAAGAAAAGACAGAAAGAATTGGTGACTTTCATGTCTTTGGAATTTGTCTGCCTCACGCCCTTGCTTCCCTGTGCCTCTGTGCCTCTGTGGTTAATCTCCCAGATACCCGTGATATCGTCGACGTCATGCCCGCATCCAGCGAGTTCGCCGACTTCGTGACCGACTGCCTGGCCCCGCTGGGACCGGTGCGGGCGAAACGGATGTTCGGCGGCCACGGCATCTTTTACGACGATCGCATGTTCGGCCTGATCTTCGACGACACGCTCTACCTGCGGGTCGACGACGGCAACCGGCCCGACTTCGAGGCCGCGGACCTGCCCGCCTTCACCTACGCCCAGCGCGGGCGCGAGGTGACGCTGCCCTACCACGAGGCGCCGGCGGAGGCCCTGGACGACCCGGACACCCTGCTCGACTGGGCGCGCGAGGCGCTGGCCGCCGCCCTGCGGTCGCCGCTGTCATGAGCGCCCGGCCACGCCCCTTCGACGATCCCGAGGCCTGCGTCGACTGGCTGCTGGAGACGGTCGGCCGGAACCTGACCGTGGGCGCCCCGCTGGGCCTGGGCAAGCCCAACCACCTGCTCAACGCCCTGTACGCCCGCGCCAAGGCCGACCCGTCCATCCGCCTGCAACTGCTCACGGCCCTGTCGCTGGACACGCCCAAGGCTTCCGGCGAGCTGGAGCGGCGGCTGGTCGGGCCGCTGGTGGACCGGGTCTTCGGCGACTACCCGGACCTCGCCTACCTGGCCGACCTCAAGGCCGACCGGGTGCCGGAGAACATCGAGATCTCCGAGTTCTTCTTCCAGCCGGCGAGCATGCTCGGCAAGGGCCACGCCCAGCACCACTACCGCAGCACCAACTACACGCACGCCGCGCGCGACCTGCTGGACAACGGCGTCAACGTACTCATGCAGCAGGTGGCCCCGCACCCGGACGGCGACCGCGTGAGCCTGTCCTGCAACCCGGACGTCACCCTGACCCTGATCCCGCACGTCGAGGCCCGCCGCGCCGCCGGCGAGAACATCGTGATGCTGGCGCAGCACAACGACCGCCTGCCCTACATGGGCCGCGACGCCGAGATCGACGCCGCCACCTTCGACGCGGTGCTCACCGGCCACGACTTCGACCCGTTCGCGCCGCCGGCGATGCCGGTCAGCGATCCCGACTACGCCATCGGCTTCCACGCCTCCGCCCTGCTCGCCGACGGCGGCACCCTGCAGATCGGCATCGGCGCCCTGTCGGACGCGATCGCCTACTGCGCCGACCGCCGCCACAACCACAACGAGGACTACCGCCGACTGGCGGCCCGCGCCGGCCTGACCGAACGCTACGGCCGGCTGATCGAGACCCACGGCGGGCTGGCGCCCTTCGAGCGCGGCCTCTACGGCTGCACCGAGATGTTCGTGGACGCCTACATGCAGCTTTACCGGGCGGGCGTCATCAAGCGCCGGGTGTACCCGGACGCCACCCTGCAGCGCCTGCTCGACGCGGACCGCATCGGCGAACGCGTCACGCCGGACACCCTGCGCACCCTGCTTGACGAGGGCGCCGTGGCCCGCGAACTCGGCGCGGCGGACGTCGACTGGCTGCTGCGCACCGGCGTGTTCCGGGCGGGCGTGCACCTGGAGGCCGGCGAGCTGCGCGGCCCGGACTGCCCGCCGCACATCGGACCGGACCTTTCGGAGCCGGCCAATTTCGAAGCGGTCTGCGAGCACTGCCTGGGGGACCGCCTGGCCGGTGCCACCGTGGTCCACGGCGGCTTCTTCCTGGGACCGCGGAGCTTCTACGACAGCCTGAAGGACCTGTCGCCCGAGGAGCGCGATCGGTTCTGCATGACCGCCGTCGACAACATCAACCACCTCTACGGCGGCGAGGAACTGCGCCGGGCCCAGCGCCGCAAGGCCCGCTTCATCAACACCGCGCTCAAGGCCACGCTGGACGGCGCGGTGGTCTCCGACGGCCTGGAGAACGGCCAGGTGCTGTCCGGTGTGGGCGGCCAATACAACTTCGTGGCCCAGGGCCACGCCCTGGAAGGCGCGTGCTCGATCCTGTGCGTGCGGGCCGTGCGCGAGACCGGCGACGGCCCCGAATCCAACATCGTCTGGCGCTACGCCCACGCCACCATCCCGCGCCACCTGCGCGACATCGTCATCACCGAGTACGGCATCGCCGACCTGCGCGGCAAGACCGACGCCGAGGTGATCGCGGCCATGATCTCGATCGCCGACGCCCGCTTCCAGGACGGCCTGCGGGCCGAGGCCGTCGCCGCCGGCAAGCTCCCGGCAGACTGGCGCATCCCCGAGCGCGCCCGCGCCAACACCCCGGACCACGTGCGCGAACTGCTGCACGGCGCCGACACCGGCGGCGCCTTCCCCCGTTTCCCGTTCGGCACCGAGCTCACCGACGAGGAAGTCACCCTCACCCGGAGCCTGCGCGCCCTGGCCGCGCTGCCGCGCCCCCGCCTGGCCGCCGACGCCCTGCGCCACGCCGGCACCGTCCTGCGCCCGCCGGCCGCGGCCCGCCCCTACCTGGAACGCATGGACCTCGCGACTCCGCGGAACTGGCGCGAGCGGGCGCTGGCGGCCGTGGTGGTGCTGGCGCTGGCGCGCGACGGGGTGCTCGGCTGAACCATCTGGCACACTGCTCGACCGTTTCCTTGGTCCCCTCTCTCCTCTGGGGAGAGGGCTAGGGTGAGGGGCAACAAAAAACC
>NZ_APNM01000015.1:0-85398 GCF_040361335.1 Salinisphaera sp. PC39
CGGCGTGACTCAAACCCACGAGCCTCCAGGATAACCGGGGCGGTTCAGAGTTTCTTTTCCGCAGAATTTAGAGCGGTGCCTTTGGCAGTATCAAAATCTCTGAAGAAGGAGATCGGCATTAGGTAGAAGTTGAATCCAGAAAGCACGTCTCCGAACCAAGCGTTCACCAGGTGCAGGTAATTCTGTAGCGAGGCCGTGCCGAGTTCCTGGACTTTCAGAGAAAGAGCGAGATCATCATTTACAAAATGAATCGCATTGTCCCGGATTTC
This sequence comes from Salinisphaera sp. PC39, assembly GCF_040361335.1. Classification (NCBI taxonomy): domain Bacteria; kingdom Pseudomonadati; phylum Pseudomonadota; class Gammaproteobacteria; order Salinisphaerales; family Salinisphaeraceae; genus Salinisphaera; species Salinisphaera sp. PC39. Next base: position 270 of record NZ_APNM01000015.1, read on the forward strand.
GGTGAGAGCCACTAAGTTGTCGTGAACTGCCTTTTCGATTTTGACGCCGTAGTCTTCTGTGATGATTCGATAGCACTCGAATAGACCTACGGACATCGGGTTCCCCGAGCGGTTGGTCTTTCTATGCTTGATCTTGGAGCGTTTGCCGCTCTTCAGCGTCTTGTACTCCATAACGTAGAGGGCCGCGGGTTTGTTTCCAGCCAAGTTCAAGACCTTGGCTTTCAGCAACAACTCCCACGAATTGATGCAGAGAACAGCGAAGGTCTCTTCGCGATACTTGAAATCCGGCTTGTTGTAGATCTCGATGGCAGACAGCATCGCCGCCACGGATTTCTCAAGCATCAATCTGGATCGAGACTTCATGCTGCCACCATTCAGCTAACGCAGAGCTAACCGGCGCGAGGTACGAGCGTCCGGTTAAGCGCCGTGTTCGATTGCCAGTATTCAATCAAAAGGAGAATTAACCTCGATTTCGCGGTCCTCAGGAAATCGATCTCCAACGAGCGGATCGAATAGATTGGCAAGATACGCCTCCACTCCATCTCGATTCGCGCCACTCACCTTCGCCCAAGTCACGAGCAACCCCTTGTTACGATACTGAGTTACGTCCGAATCCTCGCGATGTGTGGCGATTCGATCTGCCACGTGCCCTTGACCGACTCGTACGACACGCCCCGGCTGACCTTCACCAAGATAGAAGATGACGTAGACGCCCTCGACGCCACCCAGGTTCTTATCGAGATTGAGATTAAAGAAATCGCACCAATGTTCGTCGTCGCCGCACGTTCTCCATTTCAGTTCCAACATTACTCCTCCTTCCATAATGCAATCGAACAGAGATTGGATGGAATTCCCTGATATGAATATCGAGGAATTCTGTATAACACCAACCCAGCCTTAAATCCGGATTTCAAATAGGTCCGCACAATCAGTCGCCTAGCGAATCCCCGCACGTATCGGCCGTAATATTGCGACTTCCGCATTTGCCGTATTGATTGAACAGGGATGTCGGCTACTGCACCGGGTAGATGCGCGCTGACTTGCGGCGTGGAGACGCTGAGAGGGGAGGTCCGTATTCGGTTTGTTCGGGCTGGCCTGCATCCTGCGTTCCCTGGCGGCCTTGTCGATTGGTTCAGCCTATACGAGTTGAGCGGGGGTTGTGAAATGGGTTGGGTGGGGATGTTTTGTCGAATGTTTCCGCTGGGTCCCGGATAAGCGTTGGGGCGCTTTCCGGGACGACTGAGGAGAGGGGTTCCGGAGCGACGAAGGAAGGGTTCGGGGCGACGAAGTAGGGGTGGTGTGCGATCCGGTTTTCGACCGTGCATAAAAAAAGCCCGGCGGAGCCGGGCTTAGAAGGGATGATTCCAGAGCTTTTGCTTTAGGCGGCCTTGGCGAGTTGCCGCAGCACGTAGTGCAGGATGCCGCCGTTCTGGTAGTACTCCCATTCCTTCGGCGTGTCGATGCGGACCTTGGCCTGGAATTCCTTGGTCGCGCCGTCCTCGACGGTGGCCTTGACGGTGACCTTGTCGGCGCCGGCGGTGAGGCCTTCGATGGAGAAGGACTCGGTGCCGGTGAGGCCCAGGCCTTCGGCGCTGTCGCCGTCCTGGAACTGCAGGGGCAGCACGCCCATGCCGACCAGGTTGGAGCGGTGGATGCGCTCGAAGGATTCGGCGATCACGGCTTCCACGCCCAGGAGCTTGGTGCCCTTGGCGGCCCAGTCGCGGGAGGAGCCGGTGCCGTATTCCTTGCCGGCGAGGATCACCAGCGGCGTGCCGCTTTCCTTGTACTTCATGGCGGCGTCGTAGATGAACATCTGGTCGCCGGAGGGCTGCATGCGGGTCCAGCCGCCCTCGGTCCCGGGGGCCAGCTTGTTGCGCAGCCGCACGTTGGCGAAGGTGCCGCGCATCATCACCTCGTGGTTGCCGCGCCGGGAGCCGTAGGAGTTGAAGTCCGCGGGCTTGACGCCTTGCTCCATCAGGTACTTGCCGGCCGGGGAGTCTTCCTTGATGGGACCGGCGGGCGAGATGTGGTCGGTGGTGATGGAATCGCCCAGCAGGGCCAGGCAGCGGGCGCCCTCGATCTTGGGGATGTCCGCCACGTCCACGCTCATGCCCTCGAAGTAGGGCGGGTTCTGGACGTAGGTGGAGGTCTCGTCCCACTGGTAGATCTCGCCCTCGGGCACGTCCAGCTTGCGCCAGCGCTCGTCGCCCTCGAACACGTCGCCGTAGCTCTTGGTGAACATGTCGGAGGTCAGCGAGCTGCCGATGGTGTCGTAGATCTCCTTCTGGGACGGCCAGATGTCCTTGAGGTAGACGTCGTTGCCGTCCTTGTCCCGGCCGATCGGGTCGTTGTTCAGGTCGATGTCGACCGTGCCGGCCAGGGCGTAGGCGACCACCAGCGGCGGCGAGGCGAGGAAGTTCATGCGCACGTCGCCGTGCACGCGGCCCTCGAAGTTGCGGTTGCCGGAGAGCACGGAGGCGACGTTGAGCTGGTGCTCGTTGATGGCGTTGGAGATCGGCTCGGGCAGCGGGCCGGAGTTGCCGATGCAGGTGGTGCAGCCGTAGCCGACCAGGTGGAAGCCCAGGGCCTCCAGGTCGTCGGTGAGCTCGGCCTCGTTGAGGTAGTCGGTGACCACCTTGGAGCCGGGCGCCAGCGAGGTCTTGACCCAGGGCTTGACGTCCAGGCCCTTGGCCGCGGCGTTGCGGGCCAGCAGGCCGGCGCCGATCATCACCGCCGGGTTGGAGGTGTTGGTGCAGGAGGTGATCGCGGCGATCACCACGGCGCCGTCCTTGAGCTCGAAGCTCTCGCCCTTGTACTCGACCTGGGCGGTGCCGTCGGCGTCCGGGTGGGCGCCCACGGCGGTGCCGCCGCCTTCGCCCTCCAGGCGCTGCTCCTCGCTGCTCTCGTTGTCGCGGCGCTGCTCGATGAAGGGCTCGACCTCCTTGCGGTAGGTGGCCTGCATGTCCTTGAGCAGCACGCGGTCCTGCGGCCGGCGCGGGCCGGCGAGGCTGGGCTGCACGGTGGACATGTCGAGCTCGAGCACGTCGGTGTAGACCGGGTCCGGCTGGCCGTCGTGGCGCCACAGGCCCTGGGCCTTGGCGTAGGCCTCGGTCAGCTCGCGCTGCTCGGCGCCGCGGCCGGTCAGTTCCATGTAGCGGATGGTCTCGTCGTCCACCGGGAAGATGCCGCAGGTGGCGCCGTACTCGGGGGCCATGTTGGCGATGGTGGCGCGATCGGCCAGCGGCAGGTCGGCGAGGCCGTCGCCGAAGAACTCGACGAACTTGCCCACCACGCCCTTCTTGCGCAGCATCTCGGTGACGGTGAGCACCAGGTCGGTGGCGGTGGTGCCCTCGGCGAGCTTGCCGGTGAGCTTGAAGCCGATCACCTGCGGGATGAGCATGGAGATCGGCTGGCCGAGCATGGCGGCCTCGGCCTCGATACCGCCGACGCCCCAGCCGAGCACGCCCACGCCGTTGATCATGGTGGTGTGGGAGTCGGTGCCCACCAGGGTGTCGGGATAGGCCAGACCCTTGTCCTCGTCACCGAAGACCACGCGGGCCAGGTACTCCAGGTTCACCTGGTGGACGATGCCGGTATCCGGGGGCACGACCTTGAAGTTGTCGAAGGCGCCCTGGCCCCAGCGCAGGAACGCGTAGCGCTCCTTGTTGCGGTTGAATTCCAGCTTGGCGTTCAGGTCGAAGGCGTTATTGGAGCCGTACTCGTCCACCATCACGGAGTGGTCGATGACCAGCTCGGCGGGCGACAGCGGGTTGATCTTCTCGGGGTCGCCGCCGAGGTCCTTCATGGCGTCGCGCATGGCGGCCAGGTCGACCACCGCGGGCACGCCGGTGAAGTCCTGCAGGACCACGCGTGCCGGGGTGAAGGCGATCTCGGTGTTGGGTTCGGCCTTGGCGTCCCAGTTCGCCAGGGCCTGGATGTCGTCCTTGGTGACGTTGTCGCCGTCCTCGTGGCGAAGCAGGTTCTCCAGGAGGATCTTGAGGGAGTAGGGCAGGCGCGCCGCCTGCGGGAACTGCTCCTCGACCGCCTTGAGGCTGTAATAGTCGAATTGGCGGTCGCCGGCCTGGAACTGGGCACGGGCGTTGAAACTGTCGGTCATGCGTCCTCTCCCAAGAGACGAAGTCTATTTGGATGGTGGTCTGGAATCCGTTGCCGAGCCATCCGGGCGGGTTGTGCCGGTCCGGGTGGCTTGGCAACGGAGCCGCGCGACGAGCGCGAGACGGCCCGAAATTATACCGGAGCGCGGCCTCGGCTGCACCGTCCGTTTAAAGTCATGAATAGGGGATCGGTACATCCCCCGCCTTTAGGCGGTACTTTTGTGGTTCCTTCTCCCCTGAGGGGAGAAGGCCGGGATGAGGGGTTGCCATGCCTTGCCCCCTCACCCTGACCCTCTCCCCAGAGGGGAGAGGGAAAAGTCGGCCGTCTGGCCGACCGACTCTCAGTCGGCGGCCTGCCCACCGCGCACATCGGCGATCGCCGACAACAACTTGCGGCGCTGGAACAGCAGTTGCCACAGGCGGCCGCCGCACTGGCGCCAGAGCACGGCGCTGCGGACCGAGGCCAGCAGGTGGGTGCGGATGCGGCGGGCGAATTCCTCGTTCTGCAGGTAGGTCGGGTGGCCCTGGACCATGATCCGCGGCTTCACCGGGCTGACGCTCTCGCGGTAGGCGTTGTCGAGGATGGCGGTGACCTGTTCCGGGTCCGCCAGGCGGGCGCGGCCGATGGCGCCGCGCAGGGCGGTCATGGCCTCGTCGTTGCGCAGCAAACGGCCCGACAGGCGCAGCACCTGGCCGATGTAGCGGGCCACGGGCGCGGTGTCCGGGGTGGCCGCGCCGCGCAACTGGCGCTCCAGGAACGCCAGCCCGTCGGCCACGCCGTCGGCGCCACCGAACACGGCCGCGGCGTCCTCGGGGTCGGTGCTGAACACGGCGTGCAGGGCGCGGTCCAGACGTTCGCGGCGGTCGATGCCCTCGGCGGCCAGGCCGTGGGCATAGAGTGCGAACTGGGCGACGCCGGCCAGTGCCAATACCTGGTCGTGGATCCGGCTCATGCGGCGCGCGAGCCGGCCAGGGTGTGCGCGCGGCGGATTTCGGCGCCGCCCAGGCAGTGCTCGCCGTCGTAGAGCACCACGAACTGGCCCGGCGCCACCGCCCGCTGCGGCCGGTCGAAGGTCACGCGCACGCCGCCGCCGAGCGTCTCCACCGTGCAGGGCTCGGCCCGTTGGCGGTAGCGCACCTGGGCTTCGCAGCGCAGCGGCGTGGCCGGGGCGGGGCCGATCCAGTGCATGCCCTCGGCCTCCAGGGTCTCGCACAGCAGCATCGGGTGTTGCGGGTCCTGGCTGATCCAGAGGGTGTTGTCGGCCAGGTCCTTGGCGACCACGTACCAGGGTGCCTCGGCGGTGCCGGGGATGCCGCCCACGCCGAGGCCGCGGCGTTGGCCCAGGGTGTGGAACATCAGGCCGTTGTGTCGGGCCACCGTGTCGCCGGCGCGCGGGCCGTCCGCGACCCGGATGGGCCCCGGCCGCGCCGGCAGGTACTGCGACAGGAAGCCGGCGAAGTCGCGCTCGCCGATGAAGCACACGCCGGTGCTGTCCGGCTTGGCGTGCACCGGCAGGCCGGCGGCGCGGGCCGCCTCGCGCACGTCCGACTTGCGTTCGCCGCCGAGCGGGAACAGGGTCCGTTCCAGGGCCGTCTCGGGCACTGCCGCGAGGAAGTAGGACTGGTCCTTGCCCGGGTCGACACCCCGCAGCAATCGGGTCCCGCCGGCCGCCTCCACGCTGCGCGCGTAGTGGCCGGTGGCGATGGCGTCGGCGCCCAGGCGGCGGGCGTGGTTCAGGAACACGTCGAACTTGATCTCGCGGTTGCAGAGCACGTCCGGATTGGGCGTGTGCCCGTGCGCGTACGCGTCCAGGAAATGCGCGAACACCCGGTCGCGGTACTCGCGCGAGAAGTCGGCGCGGTGCAGCGGGATGCCCAGCACCTCGCAGACCGCGGCGGCGTCCTCGTAGTCCGCGGCGGCGCTGCAGCGGCCGGCCTCGTCCTCGGTCCAGTTGAACATGAACAGGCCCTCCACCCGATGGCCGGCCTCCCGCAGGCGCAGGGCGGCCACGGCGGAGTCCACGCCGCCGGACAGGCCGACGATGACGTGCCGCGGGGCGCTCATGCCGCATCCGCCGGCAGGCGCCGGAACAGGTCGAGCGGGTGGCGGCGGCCGGCCAGGTAGTCGTCGATGCCGCGCAGCACCAGCGGGCTGCGCAGGCGGTGGGCGCGCTCGCGGATCGCCTCGTAGTCGAGCCAGTGGGTGGCGACGATCTCTGCGTCCAGTTCCGGCTCGCCGTCCGGGGCCTCGGCGCTGCCGCAGACCAGGGTGCGCAGGATGTGCGTGGTGGCGCCCGGCACCCGCCACAGATAGAGGCCCACGATGGCCTCCGGCCGCAGGTGCCAGCCGGTCTCCTCGCGGGTCTCGCGCGCCGCGCCGGCGGCGACGTCCTCGCCGTATTCCAGGTGACCCGCGGGCTGGTTGAACACGAGCTCGCCGTCGACGCGTTCCTCCACCAGGAGGAAACGGCCGTTGCGTTCGACGACGGCGGCCACGGTCAGGCGCGGGGCGATCAACGGAGCGGGCTCGGACGGTTGTAGGAACGAGGCTTACAGGATATCAAAAGCGGGCGTGGCAAAGCCTCGCCGGGGTGCGTATGATATCCGGCCTTCCGTCACAGAACAGTGCACGAGAGGCCTGAAACATGCCGCGTTTCGCGATGCTTTTCCCCGGCCAGGGATCCCAGGCCGTGGGGATGCTGGCGGCGCTCCGGGAGAGATATCCCGTGGTGGGCGAGACCTTCGAGGAAGCCGGCGAGGCCCTCGGGTACGACCTGGCCGCCACCATCACCGACGGCCCCGCCGAGACCCTGGACCGCACCGACGTCACCCAGCCGGCCCTGCTGGCCGCCGGCGTGGCCGTGTGGCGCGTCTGGCGCGACCGCGACGGCCCCGAGCCCGCCGTGATGGCCGGGCATTCCCTCGGCGAATACACCGCGCTCACCTGCGCCGGTGCCATCGATTTCGGCGACGCCCTGCGCCTGGTGCGCCTGCGCGGCCAGGCGATGCAGGCCGCGGTCGGCGAGGGCGAAGGCGCCATGGCGGCGATCATCGGCCTCGGCGACGAGGCGGTACAGAGCGTCTGCCAGGCCGCCGGCGCGGAGGGCGAGCAGGTCACCCCCGCCAACTACAACGCCCCGGGTCAGGTCGTGGTCGCCGGCCACCGCGCCGCGGTCGAGCGCGCGATGGCGCTGGCCAAGGAGAAGGGCGCCAAGCTGGTGAAGCAGCTCGCGGTGAGCGTGCCCTCGCACTGTCCGTTGATGCAGCCCGCCGTGGAGCGCCTGCAGTCGCATCTCACCGAGGTGCCGCTGCGCGAGCCTCGGATGCCGGTGCGCCACAATGTGGACGGGCAGCCGCGCCCGGAGCTGGACGGCATCCGCAAGGCGCTGGTGGCCCAGCTCGACAGCCCGGTACGCTGGACCGAGAGCGTGCGCGCCATGGCTGGCGACGGCGCCGGGATTATGCTCGAATGCGGTCCGGGCAAGGTGCTGAGCGGGCTGGTCAAGCGCATCGACAAGAATGTGGAGGCGATCCCGCTGCAGGATCCCGAGGGCATCCGCCGGGGCCTGGACGCGGTAGCCGAGGAATGAAGCGAGTCGTTACCGGCGAGATAACCGGGGAGATATATGCAGGAGCTTGAAGGGCAGATCGCGCTGGTGACCGGCGCCACCCGCGGCATCGGCGCTGCCATCGCACGCACGCTGGGCGAGGCCGGCGCCACGGTGATCGGCACCGCCACCAGCGACAACGGCGCCGACCGCATCTCCGAGACCCTGAAAGAAGCCGGCGCCGCGGGCGCGGGCCGGGTTCTGGACGTCGCCGATCCGGCGCAGCCGGCCGAGCTGGTCAAGGCGGTGACCGCCGAGTTCGGGGCGCCGACCATCCTGGTGAACAACGCCGCCGTCACCCGCGACAACCTGGTCCTGCGGATGAAGGACGAGGAGTGGCAGGCGGTGATGGACACCAACCTCGCCGGCGTCTACCGCATGTGCAAGGCCGTGCTGCGGGGCATGATGAAGGCCCGCGACGGCCGCATCGTCAGCATTGCCTCGGTGGTGGGCCAGATGGGCAACGCCGGGCAGGTCAACTACGCCGCCGCCAAGGCGGGGCTGTTCGGCCTGACCAAGTCCCTGGCGCGCGAGGTGGCCTCGCGCGGGATCACGGTCAACGCCGTGGCGCCCGGCTTCATCGATACCGACATGACGCGCGACCTGCCGGCGGAGAACCGCGAGGCACTACTGGCGCAGATTCCGCTCGAACGCCTCGGCCAGGCCGACGACGTCGCCGCCGCGGTGCGCTTCCTGGCGTCGCCCCAGGCCGGTTATATTACGGGCGAGACCATCAACGTGAACGGTGGCTTGCACATGATTTGAGACCCCGGCGGAAGGCGCCGCCCGGAGCGTATGGATCGCCCCGGGGTTTTTCCCTAGAATGGCGGCCCTTCATGCATCGGCGACAATCGCCGGGTCCGGACCGGTTTCGAACCAATCCCGCTCCTTAAACGGATCTCAGCACACGACACGCGTAGGAGAAGACAACCATGAGCAGTGTGGAAGAACGAGTACAGAAGATCATCGCCGAGCAGCTCAGCGTCAGCGAGGACCAGGTCACCAGCGAGGCCTCCTTCGTGGATGACCTCGGCGCCGATTCCCTCGACACCGTCGAGCTGGTGATGGCCCTCGAGGAGGAGTTCGAGATCGACATCCCGGACGAGGAAGCCGAGAAGATCGTGAACGTGCAGGACGCCGTCGACTACATCAAGTCGCACGCCGAGGGCTGACCGGGCGGGCCGGTTCGCGGCCCATCGGACTTCCCATCGGACAAAGGGGGCTTCCTTGCAAACGCGTCGCGTCGTCGTAACCGGTATCGGGCTTCTCTCGCCGCTCGGCAATACGGTGGCATCGAGCTGGGACGGAATCCTTGCCGGCAAGAGCGGCATCGGACCCATCGACAGCTTCGACATCTCCGGCTATCCCACCCGCTTCGGCGGTCCCATCCGGGATTTCGACGCCGGCGAGTTCATGCGTCCCAAGGACGCCAAGAAGTACGATCCGTTCGTCCACTACGGCGTGGCCGCGGCGGTCCAGGCCCTGGCCGATTCCGGCCTCGACGTCGAGGCTTTCGACCCCGATCGCATCGGCGTGACCATCGGCTCGGGCATCGGCGGCATCGGCACCATCGAGAAGACCTGCGTCGCGTTCAACGACAACGACCGCAACACGCGCAAGGTCTCCCCCTTCTTCATCCCCAGCAGCATCATCAACATGATCTCGGGGCAGGTCTCCATCCAGCTCGGCCTCAAGGGGCCGAACCTGGCGACGGTGACCGCCTGCACCACGGGCACGCACAACATCGGTCTCGCGGCGCGGCTGATCGCCGCCGGCGACGCCGACGCGATGCTCGCCGGCGGCGCCGAGATGGCGACCAACCCGATCGGCATGGCCGGCTTCTGCGCCGCGCGCGCGCTGTCGACCCGCAACGACGACCCCGAGGCCGCCAGCCGGCCGTGGGACGTCGACCGGGACGGCTTCGTGCTCTCGGACGGCGCCGGCGTGATGATGCTGGAGGAGCTGGAGAGCGCCCGCGCCCGCGGTGCCGAGATCTACGGCGAGGTCGTGGGCTTCGGTATGAGCGGGGACGCCTACCACATCACGCTGCCGGCCGAGAGCGGCGGCGGCGCACAGAAGTGCATGCAGGCGGCCCTGCGGGATGCCGGCATGAACCCGGACGAGGTGCACTACATCAACGCCCACGGCACCTCCACCAAGGCCGGCGACATCGCCGAGTCCAACGCCGTGCGCAACGTGTTCGGCGACCACGCCGACAGGCTCGCGGTCAGCTCGACCAAGTCCATGACCGGCCACATGCTGGGCGCGGCGGGCGCCGCGGAGGCCATCTTCAGCCTCCTGGCGATCCGCGATCAGGTGGCGCCGCCCACCATCAACCTCGAGAACCCGGACGAGGGCTGCGACCTCGACTACGTGCCGGGCTCCGCCCGCGACATGGATATCGACGTCGCGCTGTCCAATTCGTTCGGCTTCGGCGGCACCAACGGCACGCTCATCTTCCGCCGGCTCTGAGGGCCCGCGCCCCGACGTGGCGGCTGTCGCCCCCAGCGCCGAATCCCGCATCCGGCGTCTGCCGCTGGCCGACGCCGCCGACCTGCTGTGCCTGCACCGGCACGATCCGGCGCGCTATCCCTTCCTGCTGGAATCCAACGCCGCCGCCGGCGACGGGCCGACGCCCGTCACCGGCCGTTACGACATCCTGTTCGCCTTTCCCGGCGAGCACCTGTGCCTGACCGCGGACGGCCTCGCCGGCGACGGCCCCGTCGCGGGCGACGATTTCCTCGGGGCCTTGGACGCCTGGTACGCGGCCTCGACGGGCGACAACCCGACGGGCCTGCCGTTCGCCGGCGGCTGGTTCCTGTACCTGGGCTACGAGCTCGCCGGCCAGGTGGAGCCGCGCCTGCGCCTGCCGGCCCCCGAGGAGGACCTGCCGCGGGCGCTGGCGGTGCGCTGTCCCGCGGCGGTGGTGCGCGACCGCGTCAGCGGCGCGGTCTGGCTGACGGCCGAGGCCGGCGCCGAAGACCTGCTGGATGCCATGGCCGCCGACCTGCGGGCCGCGCGGACCGTCGCGCCGCGTCCCGTCGCGGTCCGGGATCTGGCGGAAGACCCGGCGGCGCAGTACAAGGAGGCCGTGGCCGCGATCCGCGAGTACATCCGCGCCGGTGATGTCTTCCAGGTCAATCTCGCGCGCCGCTGGCGGGCCGCGTTGGCCGACGGTATCGATGCGGCCGATCTGTACGCGGCGCTGCGCCGCGCCAACCCGTCGCCCTTCGCCGGACTCATGCGCTGGGGCGATGCCGCGGTGGTGAGTTCGTCGCCGGAGCGTCTGCTGCGCATCGACCGCGGCATGGCCGAGACCCGGCCGATCGCCGGCACCCGGCCGCGCCGGCCGGGCACCGACGCCGCCATGACCCGCGAGCTGCTGGACCATCCCAAGGAGCGCGCCGAGCACGTGATGCTGATCGACCTGGAGCGCAACGACCTGGGCCGGGTCTGTGAATACGGCAGCATCGCCGTGAACGAGCTCATGACCCTGGAGTCCTACGCCCACGTCCACCACATCGTCTCCAACGTGCGCGGCCGCCTGCGCCCGGACGTGGGGCCCGGTGCCGCGCTGCGCGCGGTCTTCCCCGGCGGCACCATCACCGGCTGCCCGAAGGTCCGCTGCATGGAGATCATCGCCGAGCTGGAAGCGGCGGGGCGGGGCGCCTACACCGGCGCCTTCGGCTACCTGGGCCGCGACGGCCGCCTGGACAGCAACATCCTGATCCGGTCGCTGGTGCACGACGGCGGCGGCGTCAGCCTGCGCGCCGGCGCCGGTATCGTCGCCGACTCCGATCCCGAGCAGGAGCTCGCCGAGACCCGGGCCAAGGCCCGCGGCATGCTCCTGTCCCTGGGCGTGGACCCGGCGTGACCCCGGCCGCCCTGCGCAACGGCGAGCCCGCCGACGCGATCGCGGTCACCGACCGCGGGCTGCACTACGGCGACGGCGTGTTCCGCACCCTGCGCGTGTCCGGCGGCCGGGTCATCGCCTGGGACGCCCAGATGGCACGCCTGGACGCGGACTGCCGCCAACTCGGTCTGCCGGTCCCGCCGCCGGCGACGCTCGCCGACGAGACCGCGCGCCTGTTCGCCGACGGCGGCGACGGCACCCTCAAGATCGTGGTCACCCGCGGCAGCGGCGGCCGCGGCTACACACCGCCCGGGACCGTCGAGCCGACCCGCCTGCTGCTGCGCTACCCGCCGCCCGCGCATCCGGCGTCGCATGCCGAGGAGGGGATCGAGGCCGGCTATTGCACGACGCCGCTGGCGGTGTCGCCGGCGCTGGCCGGCGCCAAGCACCTGAATCGCCTGGAGCATGTGCTGGCGCGCGCCGAATGCCGCGACAACGGCTGGCCCGAGGGCCTCATGCGGACCCCGGACGGACGGGTCGTTTGTGGCACCATGAGCAACCTGTTCGCGGTGCTGGCCGGGGAGCTGGTCACCCCCGCGATCGAGGACGCCGGCGTGCGCGGCGCCACGCGCACGCGGATCCTGGATGCCTGCGCCGCGGCCGGACGCCCCTGCCGCGAGGCCGTGTTGCGCGCCGCCGACCTGGAAGACGCCGAGGAATTGTTCGTGTGCAATAGCGCCATGGAGATCTGGCCCGTGCGCGCCCTGGCCGGGCGCCGCTACGCGGGGGACGAGGCCGCCCGCTGGTGCCGGCGGCGGCTGGAGGATTCGGCATGAAGCGGCTGTTGCTGTCGCTGGTCGTGGCGGCGCTCGCGCTGGCCGCGGTGATCGCGTGGGACGTGGCGCGCTTCTTCGACCGCCCGCTGGCGCATACCGAGCCCCGGATCGTGACCGTCGAGCCCGGCACGCCGCTGTCGCGCCTGGCCGCGGACCTGCGCCGCGACGGGGTGTTCGCCGGCCGCCGCCAGGCCCGTTACTTCACGGTCTACGCGCGGCTGCGCGACCGGGCCCAGGCGATCAAGAGCGGCGAATACGAAATCCCGCCGGGCATGTATCCCGGCGAGCTGCTGGCGATGCTGGTGGCGGGCCGCACCCGCCAGTACCGGCTCACCGTGGTCGAGGGCTGGACCTTCGCCGAGCTGCGGCAGGCCCTGGCGCGGCACGAGGCCATCGACACGCGGCTGGCGGACGCCGACGGCGCCGCCGTGATGAAGGCGATCGGCGCCGAGGGCGAACATCCCGAGGGCCGCTTCCTGCCGGATACCTACCACTTCCCGCGCGGGACCACCGACATCGAATTCCTGCGCCGCGCCCACCGGGCAATGCGCGAGACCCTGGCGCGTGTCTGGGCCGGGCGCAGCGAGGGGCTGCCCTTCGACACTGCCTACGAGGCGCTGATCCTGGCCTCCATCATCGAGAAGGAGACCGCCGTGCCGGAGGAGCGCCGGCGCATCGCGGGCGTGTTCGTGCGGCGCCTGCAGCGCGGCATGCGCCTGCAGACCGACCCCACCGTGATCTACGGCATCGAGGACTTCGACGGCGACCTGCGCCGGCGCGACCTGCGTTCGGACACCCCCTACAACACCTATACCCGCCGCGGCCTGCCGCCGACCCCGATCGCGCTGCCGGGCACAGCCTCGCTGGAGGCCGCCGTCGATCCCGCCGAGGGCGACGCCCTGTACTTCGTGTCGCGCGGCGACGGCAGCCACGTGTTCTCGGCGACGCTGGAGGAGCACAACCGCGCCGTGCGCCGTTACCAGTTGGGGCAGACGCCGTGAGCGCGCGCGGCCGCTTCATCGCCCTTGAGGGCGTGGAAGGCGCCGGCAAGAGTAGCCAGATCGGCTTCCTGCGGGACCTGATCACGGCCGCCGGTCACGACGTGACGGTCACCCGCGAGCCCGGCGGCACGCCGCTGGCGGAGGCCATCCGCGGCGTCCTGCTCGCCGACCACGGCGAGCCCATGCCGCCCATGACCGAGCTGCTGCTGATGTTCGCCGCCCGCGCGGCCCATTGCCGCCAGCGCATCGAACCGGCCCTGACGCGCGGCGAGTGGGTCCTGTGCGACCGCTTCGTGGACGCCAGCTACGCCTACCAGGGCGCGGCGCGCGGCCTGGGCGAGGAGGCGGTGGCGACCCTGGAACGGCTGGCCCTGGACGGCCTGAAGCCCGACCGGGTCCTGATCTTCGACCTGCCGGTGGCGCAGGGGCTGGAGCGCACCCGGGGGCGCGCCGAGCGCAACCGTTTCGACGACGAGGCCGAGGCCTTCCACGAGCGCGTGCGCGCCGCCTATCTCGAACGCGCCGCGGCCGAGCCGGACCGCTACCGGGTGATCGATGCCTCGGGCAGCGTGGACGAGGTCCGCGCCGGCCTGCGGGACGCCCTCGGGGACTGGCTGTGAGCGAGGCCCTGCCGGCCTGGCTGTCCCCGGTCTGGTCGTGGCTGGCGCCGGCCCTGACCGCCGATCGCCTGGGGCACGCGCTGCTGTTCGTCGGCCCGCCCGGCGTCGGCAAGCGGCGGCTGGCCGACACCCTGGCGCGCGCGCTGCTCTGTCAGTCGCCGGGCGCGGACGGGCTGCCGTGCGGCGAATGCCGCGCCTGCGCCCAGATGGCGGCGGGCAGCCATCCCGACTACGCCGAGCTGACGCCGGAGGAGGGTGCCCGTGACATCCGCGTGGCGCAGACGCGGGCCTTCGGGCGAAAACTGTCGCTGACGGCGCACTATCACCGCCGCGTGGGCCTGATCGACCCGGCCGAGGCGTTCACCGCCGGCGCCGCGAACAGCCTGCTCAAGACCCTGGAGGAGCCGCCCGCCGGGGCCCATATCCTGCTGGTGAGCGAGCGGCCCTCGGCGGTGCTGGCCACCATCCGCAGCCGCTGCCAGCGTATCCGGGTGCCCCTGCCGGCGCCGGCCGAGGCCGAGGCCTGGGCGGCCGGCCGCGATCCCGCCGTGGCCGCGGCGCTGCCGCTGGCGCGCGGGGCGCCGCTGCGCGCCGAGGCGCTGGCCGAAGCCGGCGCGGGCGAACGTCACGCGCAGTGGTGGGACGATCTCGAGGCGCTGCTGGGCGGGCGCGCGCCGCCGCCGGAGGTCGCGGAGCGCTGGAATGCCGGGCCGCATGCCGAGCTTCTGGACTGGCTCTATCTGACGGCCGGCGATGTCCTCAAGCGGGCCGCCGGGGTGCCGCCGGAGGGCTGGGTGCAGCGGGACTATGCACAACGCCTGAAAAACGTGGCAGAATCGATTGACGTCAACCGCTTGCGCCGGACGGTTAACGTGATCGTGGAGACCCGGCGCCTGCTGTCGACCAATGTCGACCGGCAATTGATGTGGGAGGCCCTGGCGATCGAGCTCTGGGTCTCGCGGCAACGAGGGGGCAGCAAACGATGACGCCGGAACCCAAAGGTGGCGGACAACCCGGCATCCTGACGCTGGACATCGCCGACAAGTCGGCGCTGTATGCGGCGTATATGCCGTTCATCGCCAACGGCGGCCTGTTCATCCCCGCGCAGCGCAACGAGCGCAAGAACTACAACCTCGGCGACGAGGTGTTCCTGCTGCTGAACCTGACGGAGCAGGGCGAGCGCCTGCCGGTGGCGGGCAAGGTGGTCTGGGTGACCCCGCCGGGCGCCCAGGGCCAGCGCCAGGCCGGCATCGGCATCCAGTTCTCGGGCCAGGACAGCGGCGCCACGCAGCAGAAGATCGAGTCGCTGCTCGGCGGCGCGCTGCGCTCCGAGCGGCCGACGCATACCCTCTAGCGCCGGGGCTGCTCAGCCCCCTCACCCTGGCCCTCTCCCCGAGGGGGAGAGGGAATAGAGGTAGGCCGGGATAAGCGAAGCGTTCCCGGCATCCCCCTGCCCAAGATCCCGACGGCGGAAAGCGCCTCTGCAAGCGGCCGGCAAGCACATTGACCACAGAGGCGCGCGGAGGCACACAGAGGGAAATGACTGTCGTCCCGGACGCCGCAAAGAAGCCTGCCCCGGACCCGATCACGGTTTTCAAGCGGCAGAGGCGGATAACCCGGTAATTCGGTCGCCGGGGCGCTGCGCGGTCGGCGCCGTGCCGAGCCAGGGTATTTGTTTATCCGCAGATGAACGCCGATTAACGCAGATTGATTAGGGCTGCTCTTGAATCTGCGTCCATCGGCGTAATCTGTGGATTCTTTCTTCCGGGAAGCGCCTCGGCAAGCGGCCATCAAGAACCTCTGCGCGCCTCCGTGCGCCTCTGTGGTTTCATGTCCCGCCGCCGGTCGAGGACGTAAGTGCTTGATCGGGCGTGGCCGAGACCGGATCTGCGCCGGTCACGGCGTGCTGAAAGGGACAGGCTAGTTCTTTTTCAGCATCGCCCTGGCGCCGGGGCTGCTCAGTCCCCCTCACCCCGACCCTCTCCCCGAGGGGGAGAGGGGATGACGTTTGCGGTCAGGCGGGCTGCAGGGATCAGGAAGCCGCCGCCTCGTTCACGGCCGCGTTCCACTCCCGCGCCCGCGAATCATCGCGGGCGATGGCCCGCCACAGCATCTCGAACAGGATCGGGGCCTTCTGCGCCAGCGGCTCGTTGCCGCCGCGCACCAGCCACATGGTGATCTTGCGGGTGGCCACGCCCAGGAAGAAGTCCAGCAGGTCCTTCTCGTCCACCTCGTCGTTGAACACGCCCTGGGCGCGCCCCTCGCCGAGGACCTTGAGGAAGATCGACATCAGTTCGGGCTGGCGGAAGGTGTCGTCCCGGCGCCAGGTGTTCAGATAGACCGAGCTCATGATGATCTGGGCGACCTGCGGGTTGTTCTCGAAGTAGTCCAGCATCAGCCAGAACACCTTGCGCAGCCGATCCTTGTAGTTCTCGATGCCCTGCAGATGGTCGATCATGCGCCGGGCGAGATCGCCCAGCCAGGCGTCCAGGCTCGTGAACAGCAGGGTTTCCTTGCTGCCGTAGTACTTGTAGATCGTCTGCAGGCTCACCTGGGCCGCGGTGGCGATGTCGATCAGCTTCACGCGGTGGAATTCCTGCTGCGAGAAAAGCTGGAGCACCGCCTCCTCGATCCGGCGGCGGGTGTCGGGGTCCATTCCCGCCAGGATCTGCTCGCGTTGTTCCGTTGCGTTCATGGGATTTCCTGGGCCTTTGTTCCGGACCATGCCGTAATATCTGTTACGGGCTCGTGCCCGTTGCGAGCGAGCGATGATAACCGAAATAACGGAGGGATCAAATCGGCACTGGCATTGACTCTAATGCAGGTTGATTTTTGAGCCCGCTTGGATTAGCGTGCCAATCCCCCGATCGATACGGATTCACGGGCAAACGGAAACGTAATAAACGTTACCCACTGCGACAACGGGAAACGATCATGTCTGAAGCCTTCATCTACGACGCCGTGCGCACCCCGCGCGGCAAGGGCAAGCGCGACGGCTCCCTGCACCAGGTCTCGCCGGTGCAGTTGCTGCGCAACCTCTTCGATTCGGTCCGGGAGCGCAACGACCTCGACACCAGCCAGGTGGACGACGTGGTGCTCGGCTGCGTCACCCCGGTGGGCGAGCAGGGCGCCGACATCGCGCGTACCGCGGTCTTGTACTCGGGCTGGGACGAGAAGGTCGCCGGCGTCACCCAGAGCCGCTTCTGCGCCTCGGGCCTGGAGTCGGTCAATCTCGCCGGCATGAAGGTCAAGTCCGGCTGGGAGGACCTGGTCGTGGCCGGCGGCGTGGAGTCGATGTCGCGCTGGCCGATGGGCAGCGACGGCGGCGCGATGGCGATGGACCCGCGCGTGAACGACGCCATGGGCTTCGCCCCGCAGGGCATCGGCGCCGACCTGATCGCCACCATGGAGGGCTTCGATCGCGCCACCGTGGACGATTACGCCACCCGTTCGCACCGCCTGGCCGCGCAGGCCCGCGACGAGGGCCGCTTCGGCAAGTCCGTGGTGCCGGTGAAGGACGTCAACGGCCTGGTGGTGCTGGACGTCGACGAAACCATCCGGCCGGACACCAGTGTGGAGAGCCTGTCCGGGCTCAAGCCTTCGTTCGAGCAGATGGGTCAGATGGGCTTCGACGACACCGCGATGGCGAAATACCCGACCGTGGAGCGCATCGATCACGTCCACCACGCCGGCAATTCCTCCGGCATCGTCGACGGCGCCGCCCTGGTGCTGGTCGGCAGCGAGCGGAAGGGCAAGGATCTGGGTCTCAAGCCGCGTGGTCGCATCGTGTCGACCGCCGTGACCGGCACCGACCCCACGATCATGCTCACCGGCCCGGGGCCGGCTTCCAAGAAGGCGCTGGACAAGGCCGGCATGACCGCCAAGGACATCGACCTGTTCGAGATCAACGAGGCCTTCGCGGCGGTGGTCCTGCGCGCCGTCCGCGATCTCGACATCGACCTGGACAAGGTCAACGTCAACGGCGGCGCCATCGCCATGGGCCACCCGCTGGGCGCCACCGGCGCCATCCTCCTGGGCACCGTGCTCGACGAGTTGGAGCGTCAGGACAAGGAGCGGGCCCTGATCACGCTCTGCGTGGGCGGCGGCATGGGCATCGCGACCGTCATCGAGCGGGTCTAGCAAGAAACAGCAAACCACAGAGTCACAGAGCACACAGAGAAGAATAAATATTAATGTTGTTTATCAAAACAACGCTTTAAGTCTCTGTGTTCTCTGTGCCTCTGTGGTTAACGAATTAGGAGTTAAGCAATGGCAGCGAATATGGAATCGAATGCCCCCGAGCTGGACAAGGTCGCCGGGGAAGCGATCAAGGTGACCCAGGACGACAACGGCGTCCTGGTGATCACGCTGGACATGCCCGGCCGCAGCGCCAACGTCCTCAACGACCAGCTCTCCGAGCCCTTCGCCGCGCTGATCCGGCGCATCGAGGAGGACGAGTCGGTGACCGGCGTGATCCTCACGTCGGCCAAGCGCGACTTCCTGGTCGGCGCCGACATCGACGGCCTCTACGAGATCACCGAGCCGGCCGACGCCCTGCGGCTGGCGGACGAGTACAAGGCCATGCTCCGGCGCCTCGAGACCTGCGGCAAGCCGGTGGTGGCGGCGCTGAACGGCTCCGCCCTGGGCGGCGGCCTGGAGATGGCGCTGGCCTGCCACTATCGCATCACGGTGGATTCGCCCAAGCTCAAGATCGGGCTGCCCGAGGTCAAGCTGGGCGTGCTGCCGGGCGGTGGCGGCACCCAGCGGCTGCCGCGCCTGATCGGCATCCAGGCGGCGCTGCCCCTGCTCAACGAGGGCAAGGAGCTGCGCCCGGACAAGGCCCTGGAAAAGGGCATCATCGACGAGCTCGCATCCGACGTCGACGACCTCCTAGCCCGCGCCCGCAAGTGGGTCGCCGGCCAGATCGAGAGCAAGGCCAAGCCGGCCCAGCCCTGGGACAAGAAGGGCTTCAAGTGGCCCGGCGGCGATTCCCGGAGCCCCGCCAACGGCCAGATGTGGGCGATCGCGCCGTCGATGCTGAACCAGCGCACCCACGGCAACTACCCGGCGCCGCTGAACATCATGTCGGCGGTGTTCGAGGGCGGCCTGGTGGATTTCGATACCGCGTGCAAGATCGAGAGCCGCTATTTCGCGGAGCTCGTGGTCTCGCGCGAGGCCAAGAACATGATCGGCACCCTCTGGTACCAGCTCAACAAGATCAACAGGGGTGAGTCGCGGCCGGACGGCCACGAACGCACCCAGGTGAAGAAGCTGGGCGTGCTGGGCGCCGGCATGATGGGGGCCGGCATCGCCTATGTCTCGGCGAAGGTCGGCATCCAGGTGGTCCTCAAGGACGTCGACCAGGAGGCCGCGGAGCGCGGCAAGGCCTATTCCGAGAATCTCGAGGACAAGGCCATCAAGCGGGGCCGTTCCACGCCGCAGAAAAAGCGCGAGCTGCTGGACCGGATCCTGCCGACCGGGGACGCGAACGATCTCGAGGGCTGCGATCTGGTGATCGAGGCCGTGTTCGAGGATCGGGAGCTCAAGGGCAAGGTGACGGAGGAGACCGAGGCGGTGATGGACCCGAAGGGGGTTTTCGGGTCCAACACCTCCACCCTGCCGATCACGGGTCTGGCCAAGCGCAGCAGCCGGCCGGACCAGTTCATCGGCATCCATTTCTTCTCGCCCGTGGAGAAGATGCCGCTGGTCGAGATCATCGTCGGCGAGCAGACCGACGACGAGACCCTGGCGCGGGCGTTCGACTACGTGCAGCAGATCAAGAAGACGCCGATCGTGGTCAACGACTCCCGCGGCTTCTACACCTCGCGCTGCTTCGGCACCTACGTGATGGAGGGCGTGGCCCTGCTCGCCGAAGGCCAGCATCCGCGCGCCATCGAGCAGGCGGGCCTCAAGGCCGGCATGCCGGTGGGACCGCTGGCGCTCGAGGACGAGGTGTCGCTGTCCCTGGGCCTGCACGTGATGGAGCAGACCCGCAAGGACATGGAAGCCGAGGGCAAGGAATACAAGCCGCATCCCGCGGATGCGGTCATCCGTAAGATGGTCGAGGAGCTGGACCGGCCGGGCAAGAAGGCCGGCAAGGGCTTCTACGAGTACCCGGAGAACGGCAAGAAGCATCTCTGGCCGGGCCTCGCCGAGCATTTCCCGCTGGCCGACAAGCAGCTCTCCCAGCAGGAGATGATCGACCGCATGATGTTCGCCCAGGCCAACGAGACGGCCCGGTGCGTCGAGGAGGGCGTGGTCACCGAGGTGGCGGACGCCAACATCGGCAGTATCTTCGGTTGGGGCTTCGCCCCCTTCCACGGGGGTACAATACAGTACATCAACAGCATCGGCGGGACCGAGCGGTTCGTCGCCCGGGCCCGGGAGCTGGCCGCCGCCTACGGCGAGCGCTTCCAACCCGCCAAGCTGCTGGAGGACATGGCCGCGAAGGGCGAAAACTTCCCGGCCCGATGAAGATGAACCACAGAGGCACAGAGGACACAGAGACTCAAGTATTGGTATTCGACTCTCTGGCTTTGTGCACTCCGTGACTCTGTGGTCAATGACTTAAGACAACGAGGTAACGCCATGTTTGCCAAGCTCATGAAGACCCTCAAGGACGCCAAGATGCTGCCGCAGATCTCGGACACCGAGCGCGCGGCGCTGGAGGCGGGCTCCGTCTGGGTCGACGGCGAATTCTTCTCCGGCAACCCGGACTTCAGCAAGATGCTGGCCGAGGCCTATCCCCAGCTTCCGCCCGAGGAGCAGGCCTTCATCGACGGCCCGGTGGAAGAGCTGTGCCACATGGTGGACACCTGGCGCGTCCAGGAGACCCGCCGGATCCCCGAGGAGATCTGGCAGTACCTGCGCGACAAGGGCTTCTTCGGCCTGATCATCCCCAAGGAGTACGGCGGGTTCGGCATGTCCACCCTGGGCCGATCCACGGTGATGATGAAGACCTCGCACCTGGGCGCGGTCGGCAGCCTGATCGTGATCCCCAACACCCTGGGCGCCGCCGAACTGCTGATCGAGTACGGCACCGAGGAGCAGAAGCGCGAGTACCTGCCCAAGCTGGCCAAGGGCGAGTACGTGCCGTGCTTCGGCCTCACCGAGCCCACCGCGGGCTCCGACGCCGCGTCCATCCGCGCCGAGGGGCAGGTGTTCAAGGATGACGACGGCGAGATCAAGATCCGCCTGAACTTCTCCAAGCGCTACATCACGCTGGCGCCGGTGGCCAACCTGGTGAGCCTGGCCGCCAGCCTGCACGACCCCGAGAACCTCCTGGGCAAGGGCGAGCACCCCGGCATCACCGTGGTGATGCTGCACAAGGGCACGCCGGGCCTGGAGCTGGGCGACCACCACCTGCCGATCTCGGCGTTCGACAACGGCCCGATCCACGGCAAGGACGTGGTGGTGCCGGCGACCAACATCGTGGGCGGCCACGAGCGCGCCGGCCAGGGCTGGCGCATGCTCATGGAGCAGCTCTCCGGCGGCCGCGCCGTGTCGCTGCCGGCCGGGGGCGTGGCCTCCTGCAAGGCCGCGGCCAACGCCACCGGCCCGTACAGCATCGTGCGCGAGCAGTTCGGCATCCCGGTGGGCCTGATGGAAGGCCCGCGTACCAACGTCGCCCGCATCGCGGCCCTGGCCTACGCCATGGAATCCGCCCGGGTCTACGTCTGTGCCGGTGTCGACAACGGCCACCAGCCGCCGGTGATCTCCGCCATCCTCAAGCAGCAGACCACCGAGGTCGGCCAGAAGATGGCGATCGACGGCATGGACGTGCTGGCGGGCGCGGGCGTGATGCAGGGGCCGAACAACACCCTGGCCGGCGCCTACGTGGGCGCGCCGGTGAGCATCACGGTGGAAGGCGCCAACATCCTCACCCGTACCCTGATCATCTTCGGCCAGGGCGCGACCCGCTGCCATCCGTACGCGCTGGACGTGCTCAAGACATTGGAGGAGGACGATGTCGCCGGCTTCCGCAAGTCGCTGCTGGGCTGGCTCGGCCACAGCGCCCTGAACATGGCGCGCACCGTGGTCCGCGGCATCACCCGCGGCTGGAGCTTCCGCAGCCCGGTCAAGGGGCCGACCGCCAAGTACTACCGGCGCCTGGCCTGGGCCTCGGCCCGGTTCGCGGTGCTCACCGACCTGGCGATGTTCCTGGTCGGCGGCAAGCTCAAGCAGCGCGGCAAGCTCTCCGGCCGTTACGCTGACGCCCTGTCCTGGATGCTGTTCGGGTTCACGACCCTGCGGCGCTGGGAGGCCGAGGGCCGGCTCAAGGAGGACCTGCCGCTGGTCGAGTACGCCCTCGACTACAGCCTGCAGCAGGTCCAGGAGGCCTTCGAGGGCATCTACGCCAACTTCGACGTGCCGGTCATCGGCTGGCTCCTGCGCAACCCCGGCCGCCTGTGGCTGCGGCTGAACCCGATCTCCACCGGCCCGAGCGACAAGCTCGATCGCGCGGTGGCGGGCGCCATCCAGCAGCCGGGCGCGCAGTTCGAGCGCATCGTCGACGGCCTGCCCACGCCGCAGGACGACGAGCCCGGTCTGGGCCGCCTGCACAAGGCCTGGCGCCTGGTGATCCAGGCGCAGCCGATCAGCGCCAAGGTCTACAAGGCCGTGCGCGCCGGCAAGGTCGCCGCGGGTTCGCCCGCCGAGACCGTGGCGGCGGCCGTCGAGGCCGGCGTGATCACCGCGGCCGAGGCGGAGACGCTGCGCGCCGCCGAGGCGGCACGCAACGAGGCCATCCAGGTGGACGTCTTCAAGTCCGAGGACTACTACCGGACCGAGGTCACCGAGGCGGCGGGCAACGAGAAGCCGGCAGTCGCCAAGGCCGCGAACGCCTGAGGCGGTCATGGCGGATAACGATCAGGGCAAGCCGCTCGCGGGACTGCGCGTCCTCGATCTGACCCGGTTGCTGCCGGGCCCGGTGTGCACGCTGTACCTGGCGGACCTGGGCGCGGACGTGATCAAGATCGAGGACGACCAGGCCGGCGATTACACGCGGACCCTCAATGCCGAGATGTTCGCGGCCGTGAACCGCAACAAGCGGGGATTGACCCTGGACCTGCGCAAGGCCGAGGACTGCGAGCGCCTCAAGGCGCTCGCGGCCGACGCCGAGGTCCTGGTCGAGAGTTTCCGTCCGGGCGTGATGGAGCGCCTGGGCGTGGGCTACGACGTCCTCAAGGCGGTCAATCCGGCCCTGGTCTACTGCGCCATCACCGGCTACGGCCGCACCGGCCCGTACAAGGACAAGGCGGGCCACGACATCAACTATCGCGGCTACACCGGCCACCTGGAGCAGGGCGGCCGCGCCGGCGGTCCGCCCGACGTGTCCAACTTCCAGCTCGCCGACCTCGGCGGCGGCGCCCTGACCGCGGCCTTCGGTATCCTGGCCGCGGTCATGCGGGCCCGGGCCACGGGGCAGGGCGGTTACCTGGATTCCGCCATGCTCGACGGCACCCTCGCCATGCAGGTGGTGCCCCTGGGCACGATGCGCCAGATCGGCCATACCCGGCCGCGCGGCGAGGACATGCTCTCCGGCGGGCTGCCCAACTACGACGTCTACGAGTGCGCGGACGGCAAGTACCTGGCGCTCGGGGCCCTGGAGCCCAAGTTCTGGCTCGGTTTCTGTCAGGCGGTGGAACGGCCGGATCTGGCCCGCATGCCCATCGGCACCGGCCCCGATGCCGAGGCCACCCGCGAGGCCGTGCGCGACCTCGTCGCGCAGCGCACGCGCGACGAATGGGCCGAGTACCTGGCCGACCACGACGTCTGCGCCACCCCGGTATTGACCCTGGAAGAAGCCCTGGAGAACGAACAGGTCCGGGCCCGCGGCATGGTCTGCCAGGTCGACGGCAAGCCGCAGTTCGCCTGCCCGGTCAAGCTCGACGGCTTCGAGTTCCGGGTCGAGCGCGAGGCGCCGGCCCCGGGCGAGCACAGCGACGAGATCCTGGCCGAGCTCGAATCCCGCCGGTCGTCCGCCACCGGTTGACCATACGGGTGGGTACCTACCCTTCAGAGTAGTGGCCCGCCACCCCGTCCGGGCTACAATTGCGCGGGCAGCCGGCGGCCGTCCGATCGCCGACACGCGAAAGGCCGCCCGCCCGAGAATGACGACGTGCACGGGGACGCAATGTCGCCCGGCACGGCCGGCCCAAGGGCCGATCCCGAATCCGAATCTCATACAAACGGGACAGGCATGACCAAGACGGTGCGAATCGGAGGCGGCGCCTCCATGTGGGGCGACACGCAGACGGCTCCGGGACAGTTGGTCCGCAAGGGCGAACTCGACTACCTCCTCCTCGAATACCTGGCCGAAGTCACCATGTCCATCCTCACCGCGCAGCGCATGCGCGATGCGAGCATGGGCTGGGCGCGCGACTTCGTGCCGGTGGTGACGCCGCTGCTGCCGGAGATCGCCAAGCAGGGCATCAAGATCGTGACCAACGCCGGCGGGGTGAACCCGGACGGCTGCCGCGACGCGCTGCAGAAGGCCTGCGAAGAGGCCGGCGTCGAGCTGAAGATCGCGGTGGTCACCGGCGACAACCTGATGCCGCGCCGCGACGAGCTGGGCGAGGATGTCCTCAAGCCGCTGGATCCGGAGCAGCCGCGCCCGGACAACTTCCTGAGCATGAACGCCTACCTCGGGGCCCTGCCGATCAAGCAGGCCTTCGACGACGGCGCCGACGTGGTCATCACCGGCCGCTGCGTGGACAGCGCCCTGGCCCTGGGGCCGCTGATGCACGAATTCGGCTGGTCGGCCTCCGACCTGGACCTGCTGTCCGCGGGCAGCCTCGCCGGGCATCTGTTGGAGTGCGGCGCCCAGTCCACCGGCGGCAACTTCACCGACTGGCGGGACGTGCCCGAGTACGAAAACATGGGCTTCCCGGTCGCGGAGTGCGCCGCCGACGGCAGCTTCCTGCTCACCAAGCCGCCGGAGACCGGCGGTCTGGTCACCGTCGGCACCGTGGGCGAGCAGATGCTCTACGAGATCGGCAATCCCGCCGCCTACGTCCTGCCCGACGTGGTCTGCGACTGGCGCGAGGTCACGCTGGAGCAGGTCGACAAGGACGTGGTGCGCGTGGCCGGCGCCCGCGGCACCGCGCCGACCGACAGTTACAAGGTTTCCGCCACCTATCCCGACGGTTTCCGCCTGACCGCGCTGTTCATGGTCGGCGGTATCGAGGCCGTGGCCAAGGCCGAGCGGGTGGCGAACGCGCTGCTGGAGAAGAACCGCCGCCTGCTCAAGGACAAGGGCTTCGCCGACTACCGGCAGGCCGACGTCGAGGCGATCGGCAGCGAGGCCATGTACGGCCCCCACTCGCGCAGCCGCGATACCCGCGAGGTGATGGTGAAGATCGCCGTCACCCACGAGGACGAGAAGGCGCTGAAGCTGTTCGGCACCGAGGTCGCCCAGGCCGCCACCGGCATGGTGCCGGGCATCACCGGCTACTTCGCCGGCCGGCCCAAGCCCAGCCGCATCGTGCGGTTGTACTCGGCGCTGGTGCGCAAGACCGAGGTGCCGGTGTCCGTGGACAGCGGCGACGGCCCGCGCGAGATTGAGATTCCGGCGGGCGAGGGCGCGCCGCCGGCGCCGGTCTCGGCCGCGCCCGGCGAGATCGCCGAGGTGCCGGCCGACGCCGTCGAGGTGCCGTTGATCCGGCTCGCGATCGCCCGCAGCGGCGACAAGGGCGACGACAGCAACATCGGCGTGATCGCCCGCAAGCCCGAATACCTGCCCTACATCCGCGCGGCGTTGACCGAGGAGGCGGTTGCGGACTATTTCAGTCATCTTCTCAAGGGCCAGGTCTATCGCTTTGAATTGCCTGGGATTAATGCCCTCAACTTCCTGTTGACGCGGATTCTCGGCGGCGGTGGCGTCGCCAGTCTCCGGGCAGATCCGCAGGGCAAGTGTTATGGTCAAATGCTCCTTGATTTCCCGATAGCGGTCCCACGCGAGATCGCGGAGAAACTGTGAGCGAAATCCTATGAGCGAAACCGAACGCGATGTCATGGAATATGACGTGGTCGTGGTCGGGGCCGGTCCCGCCGGTCTCGCCGCGGCCTGTCGACTAAAACAAAAGGCGGCCGAGGCGGGCGGCGACATCGAGGTCTGTATCGTGGAGAAGGGCTCCGAGGTCGGTGCCCATATTCTCTCCGGGGCGGTCTTCGAGACGCGGGCCCTGGACGAGCTGTTTCCGGACTGGAAGGACAAGGGCGCGCCCCTGAACACGCCCGTGACCCGGGACGAGGTCTATTTCTTCCGCGGTCCGGAGAAGGCGATCAAGACGCCCAATCCCTTCGTGCCCAAGCCCATGCACAACAAGGGCAACTACATCATCTCGCTGGGCAAGCTCTGCCGCTGGCTCGGCGAGCAGGCCGAGGCCCTGGGCGTGGAGATCTATCCGGGCTTCGCCGCCCAGGACGCCATCATCGAGGACGGCGTCGTGCGCGGCATCCTCACCGGCGACATGGGCGTGGACAAGCAGGGCGAGCCCAAGGAAGGCATGCACACCCCCGGCATCGAGCTGCGCGCCAAGTACACCCTGTTCGCGGAAGGCTGCCGCGGCCACATCGGCAAGCGCCTGATCCGGCACTACGAGCTGGATGCCGACGCCGATCCGCAGCATTACGCCATCGGCCTCAAGGAGCTCTGGGAGATCGATCCCGGGAAACACGAGCCCGGCCTGGTGGTGCACGGTGCCGGCTGGCCGCTGGACGACGCCAATCCGGGCGGCTCGTTCCTCTATCACCTGGAGGACAACATCGTCTCGGTGGGGCTGATCGTCGACCTCAGCTACCAGAACCCGTACCTGTCGCCGTTCCACGAGTTCCAGCGCTTCAAGCACCATCCCAGGATCGCGCAGCACCTGGAGGGCGGCAAGCGCCTGTCCTACGGCGCGCGCGCCATCTGCAAGGGCGGCCTCAACTCGCTGCCGAAGATGGTGTTCCCGGGCGGCGCCCTGGTCGGCTGCGACGCCGGCACCCTGAACTTCGCCAAGATCAAGGGCAACCACACGGCGATGAAGTCGGGGATGCTCGCGGCCGAGGCCGTGGCCGACGCCCTGGCCGCCGGCGGCGAGGGCGGCGACGTGCTGGAGGCCTATCCCGAGGCCTTCGAGAAGAGCTGGCTGTACGACGAGCTCTACCGCAGCCGCAACTTCGGCCCGGCGATCCACAAGTTCGGCGCCGTGGTCGGCGGCGGTCTCAACTACATCGAGCAGAACTGGTTCCGGGGCAAGGCGCCGTGGCGCCTGCACGACACCGTGCCCGATCACGAGGCCCTGAAGCCGGCCGCCGAGAGCCGCAAGATCGAGTACCCGAAGCACGACAACAAGCTGAGCTTCGACAAGCTGTCCTCCGTGCACATCTCGAACACGGGGCACGAGGAGGACCAGCCGGTACACCTGAAGCTCACGGATCCGAGCATCCCCATCGAGCGCAACCTGCCGGAGTACGACGAGCCGGCGCAGCGCTACTGTCCGGCGGCGGTCTACGAGGTCGTGGAAGGCGATGACGGCAACCCGCGGTTCCAGATCAACGCCGCGAACTGCGTCCATTGCAAGACCTGCGACATCAAGGACCCCGCCCAGAACATCACCTGGGTGCCGCCCGAGGGCGGTGGCGGCCCGAACTACTCCGCCATGTAGAGCGGAACGACAAGGGCCTTGTGACCGCGGTCGCGGCCGCGCCGGCCGAGGGTGTCCCCGAGCGCCCCGGACCGGCATACTCTGCGCCCTCCGCGGTTGGAGTTTGAAGGAAGGAGAGAGATGAAAGTACTCGTAGCAGTGAAGCGGGCGATCGACTACAACGTCCGCATCCAGATCAAGTCGGACGGCTCCGGCGTGGTCCACGAGGGGGTCAAGCACAGCATGAACCCCTTCGACGAGATCGCGGTCGAGGAGGCGATGCGCTGGAAGGAGCAGGGCAAGGTCGAGGAGGTGGTCGCCGTGACCATCGGTCCCGACGCCTGCCAGGAGCAGTTGCGCTCGGCGCTGGCCTTCGGTTGCGACCGCGCGATCCACGTCAAGACCGACGACGAGATCCAGCCGTTGACCGCCGCCAATGTCCTCAAGGCGCTGGCCGAGAAGGAATCCCCGGATGTCCTGATCCTGGGCAAGCAGGCGATCGACGACGATTGCAACCAGACCGGCCAGATGACCGCCGCGCTGCTGGAGTGGCCGCAGGCCACCTTCGCGGGCAAGGTCGAGCTGGAGGACGGCAAGGCCAAGGTCACGCGCGAGATCGACGCGGGCCTGGAGACCCTGGAGGTCGACCTGCCGGCGATCATCACCACCGACCTGCGGCTTAACGAGCCGCGTTATCTCAAGCTCCCGGACATCATGAAGGCCAAGAAGAAGCCGATCGAGGACAGCAGCCTCGACGAGCTGGGCGTCACGCCGGCCCCCGGGCTGGAAGCGGTCAAGACCGCGCCGCCGCCGCAGCGCGAGCCCGGCGTCATGGTCGAGTCCGTCGAGGAGCTGGTGTCGAAACTGAAGGACAAGGGGCTTATTTAATCATGAGCAAGGTACTGATCGTCGCCGACTACCTGAAGGGGCAGTTGAACTCGTCCACCGCCCGCGCGGTGGCCTGCGCCAAGGACCTCTCGCCCGAGTCGATCGAGGTGCTGGTGCTCGCGGACGACGCCGCGTCGCTGGCCGAGGCCGCCGCCAAGCTGGACGGCGTGACCAAGGTCCTGACCGTGGAACGCCCCGAGAACGAGCATCCGATGGCCGCCACCCTGGCGCCCCAGATCGCCGCCGCGGCCGAGCAGGGCGGCCACAGCCACGTGCTGGGCCCGAACACCACGTTCGGCAAGGACCTGATGCCGCGCGTGGCCGCCAAGCTGGGCGTGGCCATGGTCACCGACATCATGGCGGTGCACGGGCCGTACGAGTTCGAGCGCCCGATCTACGCCGGCAACGCCGTGGTCACGGTCAAGGCGCCGGACAACCAGGTGCTGGTCGCCTCGGTGCGCTGCGCCTCCTACCCGGCGGTCGCCGAGGGCGACGCCGCGCCGGTCGAGGCGCTGTCGCTGGATGTCGAGCTGCCCTCGCACACCCGGTTCGTGGATCTGGAGACCCACGGCAGCGACCGGCCGGACCTGCAGACCGCGCCCAAGGTGGTCTCCGGCGGCCGCGGCGTGGGCAGCGAGGAGAACTTCAAGATCCTGTTCGACTTCGCCGACAAGATCGGCGCCGCGGTGGGCGCCTCGCGCGCGGCGGTGGATGCCGGCTATGTGCCCAACGACATGCAGGTGGGCCAGACCGGCAAGATCATCGCCCCGGAGCTGTACATGTGCTTCGGCATCTCCGGCGCCATCCAGCACCTGGCCGGCATCAAGGACGCCGGCACCATCGTCGCCGTGAACAAGGATCCCGAGGCCCCCATCTTCGAGGTGGCGGACTTCGGCCTGGTCGGCGACCTGTTCAAGGTGCTGCCGGAGCTGGAAGAGGCCATCAGCAAGTAAGAAGACTAACCACAGAGGCACAGAGCGCACGGAGGAAGAAGACGGGCTGTTAAGAAACAATACTGCCTAGCTTTCCGGCTTGGCCTTCCCGTATTAGCCAACGTAACTCTGTGTCCTCTGTGTCTCTGTGGTTAATAGAAATCAATCCATGAAATACGATTCCGTCTTCAAGCCGGGCCTGTTCGCCGGGGAGACCCACGTCGTGACCGGCGGCGGCAGCGGCATCGGCCGTTGCATCGCCCACGAGCTGGCCGCCCTGGGCGCTCACGTCGCGATCGTCGGCCGCAAGGCGGAGAAGCTGGACGCGGTCGCCGCCGAGATCGAGGAGGACGGCGGCAGCGTCTCGCGCCACGTCCTGGACATCCGCGAGGAGGACGACGTCAAGCGCGTCGTCGGCGAGATCCTCGCCGGGACCGGCGGGGTCCACGGTCTGGTCAACAACGCCGGCGGCCAGTTCCCCTCGCCGCTGGCCGGGATCAGCGCCAAGGGCTTCGAGACGGTGGTGCGCACCAATCTCACCGGCGGCTTCCTGGTCGCGCGCGAGCTGTTCAACCAGCACATGAACAAGCGCGGCGGCAATATCGTCAACATCATCGCCGACATGTGGGAAGGCATGCCCGGTATGGGGCACTCCGGCGCCGCCCGCGCCGGCATGCTCAATCTCACGCAGACCGCGGCGGTGGAATGGGCCCCGGCGGGCGTGCGGGTCAACGCGGTGGCCCCCGGCTGGGTCGCCTCCAGCGGGCTCGACACCTATACCGATCCGTTCGTGAAGTCGATGATCCCGCGGCTCAAGGACAGCGTGCCGCTCAAGCGCCTGGCCACCGAGGCGGAGGTCAGCTCGGCGGTGTGCTTCCTGCTGTCGCCCGGGGCCGCGTTCATCACCGGCGACTGCATCCGGGTGGACGGCGGGGCGCCCTGCAACAGCCGCATGTACCCGCTGCAGGATCACGACAGGTCGAAGCCCTACAACGGCTTCCATCGCTACAAGGCGCCGGCGTCGCTGGTCGGCGACGACGGCTGAGGTCCCGGGCCGAGGCAGCGGGACGATTCGGAACAGACAGAGAGAGATTCGCCGCAATGCCAGTCATCGAGTCCAATGTCGACCGCAATTCCGAGCAGTTCCAGCGGAACCGCGAGGAGATGCTGGCCGAGATCCAACGCTTCCGCGACGTGGAGGCCAAGGTCCGGGCCACGGAGGAGTCCAAGCGCGACAAGTACCACGAGCGCGGCCAGATCCTGCCGCGCGAGCGGGTCAACCTGCTGCTGGACCACGGCTCGCCGTTCCTGGAGCTGTCCACCCTGTGCGGCTACAAGCACCACGACGACAAGGACGGCTCGCTGGCCGGCGGCAACACCATCATCGGCATCGGCTACGTGCGCGGCGTGCGCTGCCTGATCTCGGCCTCGAACAGCGCGATCAAGGGCGGCACCATGACCCCCTGGGGCGTGCAGAAGACCCTGCGCTGCCAGGACATCGCCCTGGAGAACAACCTGCCGATCGTGTCGCTGATCGAATCCGGCGGCGCCAACCTGCTGTACCAGGCGGAACTGTTCATCCCCGGCGGCAAGACCTTCGCCAACCAGGCGCGGCATTCGGCCGCGGGCCTGCCGCAGGTGACGGTGGTGCACGGTTCCTCCACCGCCGGCGGCGCCTACATGCCCGGCCTGTCCGACCACGTGGTGATGGTGCGCGGCAACGCCAAGGTGTTCCTGGCGGGGCCGCCGCTGCTCAAGGCCGCCACCGGCGAGGTCGCGACCGACGAGGAATTGGGCGGCGCCGACATGCACGGCACCCAGGCCGGCACCACCGAGTACCTGGCCGAGAACGACGTCGACGGCATCCGGCTGGCTCGCGAGATCATGGGCGAACTGGGCTGGAACGACTACTACACGCCGCCGCCGGTGCGCGACTACAAGCCGCCGCGTTACGACATCGACGACCTCTGCGGCGTGGTGCCCGCGGACTACTCCAAGCCCTACGACATCCGCGAGGTGGTGGCACGCCTGGTGGACGACTCCGACTTCCTGGAGTTCAAGGCCGACCTGGACCAGCAGACCATCTGCGGCCGCGGCAAGATCGAGGGCTACACCGTCGGCTTCATCGGCAACAACGGCCCCATCACCACCAAGGGCGCCAACAAGGCCGGCCAGTTCATCCAGCTCTGCTGCCAGTCCAACACGCCGATCGTGTTCCTGATGAACACCACCGGCTACATGGTGGGCACGGACTCCGAGCAGAACGGCATGGTCAAGCACGGCTCCAAGATGATCCAGGCCGTGGCCAACGCCACCGTGCCGCAGATCACCATCGTCTGCGGCGGCTCCTTCGGCGCCGGCAACTACGGCATGTGCGGCCGCGGCTTCTCGCCGCGCTTCATCTTCGCCTGGCCCAACTCCCGCACCAGCGTGATGGGCGGCGAGCAGGCCGCCAAGGTGATGGCGATCATCACCGAGGAGAAGATGGCCAAGGCCGGCCAGGACATCGACCAAAAGAACCTCGAAGCGATGCAGCAGCAGATCATCGACCAGTTCGAGGCGGAATCCGATTCGCTGGCCGCCACCGCGCGCCTGTTCGACGACGGCCTGATCGACCCGCGCGATACCCGCCGCGTGCTCGGCTACACGCTGTCGATCTGCCGCGAGGCGGAGGCGCGCAAGGTCACCCCGAACACCTTCGGCGTCGCCAGATTTTAAAAATCAACCACAGAGACACAGAGGCGTGAAAGACAACAAAGCAAAAACAAGAATTCTCTTCTCTCTGTGGCCTCTGTGCCTCTGTGGTTCATTCTTTGTCAGCGCAGGGCACTGAAAGATGCAAATCACGCACGAACACCAGCAGATCTTCGACACCACCAAGCGGTTCGTCGAGGAGAACATCAATCCCCACGTCGAGGAGTGGGAGCGCGAGGGCGTCTGGCCCGCGCACGAGATTCTCAAGGGCATGGGCGACCTGGGTCTGCTCGGCATCGCCAAGCCCGAGGAAGTCGGCGGCCTGGGGCTGGACTATTCCTATCAGGTCCTGTTCTCCGAGGCGTTGGGGCATTGCACCTGCGGCGGCATCCCGATGGCGATCGGGGTGCAGACCGATATGGCGACCCCGGCGCTTGCCCGCGTGGGCTCCGACTATCTCAAGGAGAACTTCCTGACTCCGGCCGTGACCGGCGAGCAGGTGGCCGCGATCGCGGTTTCCGAGCCGGGCGCCGGCTCGGACGTGGCCGGGATCAAGACCGTCGCCAAGCGCGACGGTGACGACTATGTGATCTCCGGCCAGAAGATGTGGATCACCAACGGCACCCAGGCGGACTGGGCCTGCATGCTGGTGAACACGGGCGAGGGCGGCGACAACCGCCACGGCAACAAGTCCCTGATCGTGGTGCCGCTGGACGCCAAGGGCGTCGATCGCACCACCAAGCTGGACAAGCTGGGCCAGCGCAGCTCCGACACCGCCATCATCTTCCTGGACGAGGTCCGGGTGCCGGCGCGCAACCTGATCGGCGAGGAGGGTCGCGGCTTCGTCTACCAGATGCAGCAGTTCCAGGAGGAGCGGCTGTTCCTGTCCGCCAGCATCCTCGCGGCCATGGACCGCTGCATCGAGGAGACTGCCGAGTACGCGCGCCAGCGCAAGGCCTTCGGCGGCACCATCCTCGACCACCAGTACATCCACTACCGGCTGGCCGAGCTGGCCTCCGACGTGGAGGCGGTGCGGGCGCTGACCTATCGCGCCACCGAGGCCCTGATCCAGGGCGAGGACGTGACCCTGCTGGCCTCGATGGCCAAGCTCAAGAGCGGCCGCGTGGCCCGCGAGGTCGCCGACACCTGTCTGCAGTTCTGGGGCGGCCAGGGCTACATGTGGGACAACCAAGTCTCGCAGTTCTACCGCGACCTGCGCCTGCACTCCATCGGCGGCGGCGCCGACGAGGTGATGCTCTCGATCATCAGCAAGCGCATGGGCAACGCGCCCGCCAAGAAATGACTTTAACCACAGAGGCACAGAGACACGGAGAATGTGAATTTGTGAATGAGCCACCGGCTAAAGCCGGTGGCTTCGGGTTACGGCTCAAAGCCGGATCGGTCGGCCGTAGGGCCGACCCTGAGTTCCCTCTCCCCGCCGGGGAGAGGGTTAGGGTGAGGGGGCCACAAAACAGCGCGGCCGGCCGCGCCACCCACTCTTCCCAACCTTCTCCCCCAAGGGGGAGAAGGCGAAAAATCGGCCGCCTGAAGGCGAGGGATTTGCGGATCCCCAATCACGGACTTCAAAAGGCTCCGTGCCCCTGTGTCTCTGTGGTTAGTGCTTTTTTCGAGGATTGAATCTATGAGTCTGCCCGAGACGGAAACGCTGAAGCTGGAACGGGACGGCGGCGTGCTGCACGTCACGCTGAACCGGCCCAAGGCCCGCAACGCCATGAGCGAGGCGATGCTGGCCGATCTCACCGCGGTGGCTCGCACCGCCAACGAGGACGACGGCATCCGCGCGCTGGTGCTGCGCGGCGCCGAGGGCAACTTCTGCGCCGGCGGCGACATCAAGGACATGGCGCGCGTGCGTCAGGTCCAGGGCGAGGCGGACGGCGACGCTAAGGTCGCCGCCTACAACCGCCAGTTCGGCACCATGCTGACCGCCTTCAACGCCACCCACGCGGCGGTGGTGGCGGTGATCGAGGGCGCGGTGCTCGGCGGCGGCTTCGGCCTGGCCTGCATCTCCGACGTCGCCATCGCCCGCCGCGACGCCAAGTTCGGCCTGCCGGAGACCGGCCTGGGCCTGCCGCCGGCGCAGATCGCGCCGTTCGTGGTCGCCCGCATCGGGCTCACCGAGGCCCGCCGGCTCGGCGTCTGCGGGGCCCGCTTCGACGGCGACGAGGCGCGCCGCCTGGGCCTGGTGCACTTCAGCGAACCCGACGAGGATGCCCTGGACGCCCGCCTGGCCGAGGTCCTGAAGCAGATCCGGCGCTGCGCCCCCAACGCCAACGCCGTGACCAAGGAACTGATGCTGCGCGTCGGCCACGAGGACATGCAGACCCTGCTCGACGACGCCGCCTACGCCTTCGCCCGCTCCATCCGCAGCGAGGAGGGCGCCGAGGGCACCGCGGCGTTCATCGAGAAACGCCTGCCCAAGTGGGCGGAGACCTGAACCACAGAGTCACAGAGAACACAGAGAGCTGAAAACAAGTACATCCGCGGGGCGCATCGAAGGCGGCAAGGTCGGAAACAGGTTTTTACATGCCCTCGCTCGGTGCCCTCTGTGCCTCTGTGGTTAGTTTTTTCTTCTTCTTCCTGGAAAGGAATAGAACGAATGGTCGGAAAGATTAGCAAGGTACTGGTTGCCAACCGCGGCGAGATTGCGGTGCGTGTCCTGCAGGGCGCGGCGCGCCTGGGCTACGACACGGTCGCGGTCTACAGCGACGCCGACGCCAGCGCCCGGCACGTGCGGGTGGCGGATGAGGCCGTGCGCATCGGGCCGCCGCCAGTGGGCGAGTCCTACCTGGACATCGACGCCATCATCGGGGCCGCCAAGGCCACCGGTGCCGACGCCATCCACCCCGGCTACGGTTTCCTGGCCGAGAACGCCGATTTCGCGCGGGCCGTGGAGAAGGCGGGCCTGGTCTTCGTCGGGCCGAGCCCCGAGGCCATCGACCTGATGGGCAACAAGCGCGCCGCCAAGGCGCGCATGGAGGACGCGGGCGTCCCCTGCATCCCCGGCTACCGCTCGGCCGAGGGCTCGGAGGAGGACGCCGCGACCCTGGCCGCCAAGGCCGAGGAGATCGGCCTGCCGGTGATGATCAAGGCGGCGGCCGGCGGCGGCGGCCGCGGCATGCGCCTGGTGGAGAACGCCAAGGACCTGGAGGAGGGCATCAAGTCCGCCCGCTCCGAAGCCAAGACCGCGTTCGGCAACGACGAGATCATCCTGGAGAAGGCGGTCACCGGGGCCCGCCACGTCGAGATCCAGGTGATGGCGGACAGTCACGGCAACGTCATCCACCTGGGCGAGCGCGACTGCTCGATCCAGCGCCGCCACCAGAAGATCGTCGAGGAAAGCCCCTGCCCGGTGGCGGACGAGGCCCTGCGCGCCGCCATGGGCGACGCCGCGGTCAAGGCCGCGGCGGCGATCAACTACCGCGGCGCCGGCACGGTCGAGTTCCTGCTCGACGCCGACCACAACTTCTACTTCCTGGAGATGAACACCCGGCTCCAGGTGGAACACCCGGTGACCGAGCTGGTCACCGGCGTCGACCTGGTGGAATGGCAGCTTCGCGTGGCCAACGGCGAGCGCCTGACGCTGACCCAGGACGACATCACGCTCACCGGCAGCGCCATCGAGGTGCGGCTGTGCGCCGAGTCACCGGCCGACAACTTCCTGCCGCAGACCGGGCCGATCCTGGCCTGGCGGGTGCCGGCGGGCGAGGGCGTGCGCGTCGACCACGGCGTGGTGTCCGGCGGCGAGGTCAGCCCCTACTACGATTCCATGCAGGCCAAGGTCATCGCCCACGGCCCGGACCGCGAGACCGCGCGTCGCCGTCTGTTGCAGGCGCTGGACGAGTGCATCTTCTTCGGCATGCCGTCCAACCGCGACTTCCTGCGGGTGACGGTGGCCCACGAGGCCTTCGCCAGCGGCGAGTTCGATACCGGCTTCGTGCCTACCTATTACCCCGATCCCGCCGCGGCGCTGCCGACAGCGGATTCGCGCCACCACTGCCTGGCCGCGGCGCTGTTCTTCCACGGCGACGCCGAGGCCCTGCGCCGTGACGCCTACATCGACCAGGAGCTGGTCGCCTGGCAGAGCGCCAATCCGACCCCGACGCCGGTGGTGCTGCGCGTGGGCCAGGCGGGCGACAAGATCCGGTTGCTGGTGCACGCCGAGGGCGGCAATCGTTACCGCGTCCAGCTCGAGGAGGGCGACGACCGCGCCGAACACATGCTCGAGGTCGTGCCGGACGGCGAGTACGGCCTGCGCTTCGCCTGCGACGGTCAGGGCGGGCAGGCCCGCTGCGTGCGCGAGGGCGACACCCTGTGGCTGGACGCCTACGGTGCCACGACTTCGTACGCCGACGTCACCCTCGCCGCGGCCGAGACCCGGGGCGAGGCCGGCGGCTCCGGCCAGATCACCGCCAACAGCGACGGCAAGATCATCGAGGTCCGCGTCAAGGAAGGCGAGGCCGTCGAGAAGGGCCAGACCATCCTGGTCCTGGAGGCGATGAAGATGGAGTTCCAGGTGGCCTCGGACGTCGACGGCACCGTCGAATCCGTGAACGTGGCCGCCGGCGACCAGGTCGCGGGCCGGCAATTGCTGGTCGCGATCACGCCTGCCGAAGAGGAATGAACCACAGAGGCACAGGGGCACAGCGAAAGACATTTTTTATAACCACGAAGAGCACGAAAAAACTGAATGCGCCACCGGCTAAGGCCGGTGGCTTCGGGTTACGACTCAAAGCCGGATCGGTCGGCCCCACCGCCGACCCTCAGTCCCCTATCCCCGTCGGGGAGAAGGCTAGGCTTAGGGGGTCATGAAACGGCGCGGCCGACCACACCACCGCCTCATCCCAACCTTCCCCCCAGGGGGGAGAAGGCGAAAGATTGGCCCCCTGAAGGCGGGGATTTGCGGACCCCCAATCACGGACTAAAAAAAGATCAAAAACAACACTTCATGCCCCGTGGTTATTGACTTCTCAACTCTGTGCCTCTGTGTCTCTGTGGTTGGCTTTTAAAATTCCGCTGATTAGCGAGCCGGCGCGGGCACCGCCGGCATGGCCGGACGCTCTCGGGCCGGTACGCCGCGCCACCTTCGGTCACAAGCGCTTTCGTGCCGGGATCATTCGAGTACGCGGTACACCCGGGGATCGGCGGGTCGGCCGCCCGCCAGATAGCGGTTCAGGTTTTCCCGGTAAGTCCGCTCGCTGTGCTCGGCCATCCGTTCGGCGAGGCCGCCGGGCAGGGCCGGCGGTCCGTTGCGCGTCGGCGTGATCCGGAATTGCCGCTGCGACGCCTTCTCCGCCTGCTTGATGGCCTTCAGTTCCCGGTGGACGATCGCGTCCGCGGTCGAATGGGTGGTGGCGAACCAGCTCCGCAGCGTGTGGATATAGATATCGTCGATATCGCCGATACGGCCGGCGTTCTCGGCCGCGACGATCACCCGCGCCGCCTGCTGCCGGTCGCGCAGTTGCTCGACCGCGAGATGGATCGCCCGCCGGAAATCCGCCTCCTCCAGGGCGGCGGTGACGGCGGCCACCTTGGCCTGGTAGGCCGCCACCGCCTCGCGGTGGGCCTGTAGTTCCGACTTGTGCCGGTCGAGCGCGGCGAGATACTCGCAGGCGCTCGCGTTGTCCATGTCGCAGGCCCGTGCGGTCCAGTCCCGGCCGTCCAGATGGCGGCCCTGTTTCGCTAACGCGACCGCCATGCCGTAGCAGCCCGAGGCGTCGCCGCCCTGACAGCCTTCGCGGTAGCGCGTCTTCGCCGCTTCCACGTCGCCCATCTCCAGATGCGCGAAGCCGGTCCAGGTGCAGCCGGCCGCGAGACCCTTGTCGCACGCCTGCCGATACAGGGACAGAATCTTGTCGCCGGCGGCCTCGATGCCCTGGCTGCGATGGAGCATGGTTGCGGCGTTCAGGCAACCGGCGGCCTCGCCCATGATGCAAGACCGTTCGAAATAGATCGCGGCCGACGGGATGTCGGCGGAAATCCCCAATTCGCCGCTGACCAGCCAGCCGGCGATATAGCACGCCTCGGCGGCGGCGGGACGGCGTATCCCGCATCCCCGGTCCGCGAAATTGAAGGCCATGCGGCCGTCCGCCTGGAAGCCGAACCGGCCCAGGGCGTAGATGTTCGCGCCATAACCGCAGGCCGCCGGATCCTTGATCTTGCAGCCGTGCATCATGAGGTCGTGACCGGCGTCGCGGTCGTGCGGCACGCCCTGTCCCTGGAAGGCGATGAAGGCGGCAATGTAGCAGCCGCTGTCCGTGGAATTCCGCTTGCAGGCTTCGACCGCATAGGGATAGGCCTTGCCGTCGTCGCGGGGCACGCCCCTGTCGCCGTTGAACAGGATCCGGGCGACCCCGGCGCAACCATCCCCGTCGCCGAGACGGCAGGCGCGGTCGTAATATTGCATCGCTTGCGGGCCGTTCTGCGGTACCCCGTCGCCGTATTCCAGCCGGAGCCCGTGCGCGCGGCAGGCCTCGGCGTCTCCCTGTTCGCATGCCGCCGGCGATGCCCCGTGTGCCTGTGGGGATAGCGACGCCGCGCATAGCGCAACGCCGAAAACCGCCATCATCCGTTTCATCCGTCCGCCCTTGCCGATCCAACTCGCCGTTTCAGAATAATCGTGTGTCACGGGAGCGAAACCCCGGAAATGGGGGGTATGGCGCGGTCCGGTTAGCGGGCGTCCGCGGGTGCCGGTACCATGGCGGGATGTCACCCGAGTCGGTTCTCCGCGACACC
Organism: Salinisphaera sp. PC39; assembly: GCF_040361335.1. NCBI lineage: Bacteria > Pseudomonadati > Pseudomonadota > Gammaproteobacteria > Salinisphaerales > Salinisphaeraceae > Salinisphaera > Salinisphaera sp. PC39. The sequence continues at coordinate 39,201 of NZ_APNM01000015.1, forward strand.
TTCGGCTACGAGCAATTCCGCGGCGAGCAGGCCGCGGTGATCGACACCGTCGCCGGCGGCGGCGATGCCGTCGTGCTCATGCCCACCGGCGGCGGCAAGTCCCTGTGCTACCAGATTCCCGCGCTGCTGCGCCCCGGCATCGGCGTGGTGGTGTCGCCGCTGATCGCGTTGATGGCGGACCAGGTCGCCGCCCTGCGCCAGCTCGGCATCCGCGCCGCCTATCTCAACTCCAGCCTGCCGCCGGCGGAGCAGGCCGCGGTCGAGGCGGCGATGCGCGACGGCGATCTGGACATGATCTACGTGGCGCCCGAGCGGCTGCTGCAGCCGCGGACCTTGGCGCTGCTGGAGGAATGCCGGCTGGCCCTGTTCGCGATCGACGAGGCCCACTGCGTGTCCCAATGGGGCCATGACTTCCGCCCCGAGTATCTCCAGCTCGCGGTGCTCGCCGAACGGTTCCCGGGCGTGCCGCGCGTGGCCCTGACCGCCACCGCCGATCCGCCCACCCAGCGCGAGATCCGCGAGCGCCTGGGGCTGGAGGCGGCGCGCCTGTTCCGCCACAGCTTCGACCGCCCGAACATCCGCTACCGGGTCGCCGAGCGCGGCCAGGCCCGCCAGCAATTGCAGCGTTTCATCGCGGACGAACACCGCGGCGAGGCCGGCATCGTCTATTGTCTGTCACGGCGCAAGGTCGAGCAGACCGCGGAGTGGCTCTCGGCCCAGGGGTTGACGGCGTTGCCGTACCACGCCGGTCTGCCGCACGAGGTGCGCGAGGCCCATCAGCAACGCTTCCTGCGCGAGGAGGGCGTGATCATCGTGGCCACGGTGGCCTTCGGCATGGGGATTGACAAGCCGGACGTGCGCTTCGTGGCCCACCTGGACCTGCCGGCCTCGCTGGAGGGCTATTACCAGGAAACCGGCCGCGCCGGCCGCGACGGATTGCCCGCCGATGCCTGGATGCTCTACGGCCTGTCGGACGTGGTCCAGCGACGGCGCATGATCGAGGACTCCGGCGCCGGCGAGGACCGCAAGCGCGTCGAGCGCCACAAGCTGGACGCCATGCTCGCCTATTGCGAACTGTCGAGCTGCCGCCGGCGGCACCTGCTGGGTTATTTCGGCGAGGATTATCCGGCGGATTGCGGCAATTGCGATACCTGCCTGTCGCCGCCGGATACCTGGGACGCCACCGAGGCCGCCCGCAAGGCCCTGTCGGCGGTGTTCCGCACCGGTCAGCGCTTCGGCGCCCAGTACCTGGTCGACCATCTGCGGGGCAAGGCCGACGAGCGCGCCGAGCGGTTCGGCCACACGCGGCTGTCCACGTTCGGGGTGGGGGAGGACATCCCGGCCGCGGAATGGCGGGTGATCCTGCGTCAGCTCGTGGCGCGCGGTTTCCTGACCGTGGATCTGGACGGCTACGGCGGCCTGCGCCTGGGCGACGGCTGCCGGCCCCTGTTGCGCGGCGAAACCACGCTGTCGCTGCGCCGGGCACGCGCCGTGGAACGCGCCCCGCGGCGTCGGGCCGGCTCGGCGGATGCCGAGCTGGATCCGGCGGACCGGCCGCTCTGGGAGGCCCTGCGCGACCTGCGCAAGCGGCTCGCGGACGAGCAGGGCGTGCCGCCCTACGTCATCTTCCACGACCGGACGCTGCGCGCCATGGTCGAACACAAGCCGCGCGACGAGGCGGCGTTCCTCGCCGTCGACGGGGTCGGGCGCAAGAAGCTGGAGGCCTACGGCGAGTCGTTCCTGAGCGAGATCGCCGGATACGCGGCATCGTCCGGCGAGACGGCGTAGGGATGGCCGGATTGTCGGTAATATTCGACGCGACGTGTGCGCTAAAGTTAGTTTGGCATCCGTCGATAATGTAAGAACGTCGAAAGTTGTCCGTGCCGAAGCCGATATCGCTTCTCCGATTGCGACGCCGGGACGGCGGCCCGTATCGTCGGCATATCGACCGACGGATGCCATGCCGACGGAGGTCGCCATATTGCATCGCTCACCGATTTCCGCCATGAACCGATTTGCCACCCGCTCCCTGCCGAGGCGTTTCTGTGCACTCGCATTGCTGATGCTGCCGTGTCTGCCTGTCACCGCCGTGGAGGAGATGGGGTTCCAACTCGGCGGTTTCGGCACGCTCGGCCTGACCTACAACGACAGCGACGACTTCGCGTTCGTGCGTGACAGTTTTCAGCCGGACGGCATCAAGAACGAGGTCAGCACCAAGACCGACTCCACGCTCGGTATCCAGGCTCGATACCGTTTCACGCCGCACCTCGACGCCGTGGTCCAGCTCCTGAGCCGGCACGACGCGGACGGCAGTTTCCCGCCCGAGGTGAACTGGGCCTACCTCAAGTACACCCCGACCCCCGACTGGGACCTCCGGGCGGGGCGCCTGAGCTGGGATGTCTACATGCTTTCCGACAGCCGCTACGTCGGCTACTCCTTCCTGTGGGTGCGGCCGCCCATCGAGTATTTCGGAGTGCAGCAACTGAGCCACATCGACGGGTTCGACGTCACCTGGACCCGTCCCCTGGACTCGGGGCTGTTCTGGATCAAGGCCTATGGCGGATTCGCCGACGAGGAACTGCCGATCGAGGATGCGCAGGATTACGACCTGGGCGGCAGCTACGTGGTGGGCGCGCACGCGAACTACCAGTTCGGCGACTGGTGGTTGCGCCTGGGCTTCGCACGCGAGGCCCTGGACGAAGCGGCGGATGACCTGCAGCCCCTGTTCGAGCGCATGGCGACCGCGGGCGGCGAGACCGGCGCCGAGCTGGCCGACGACATGCGTCTGGCGGGCGCGGACGTCGACCATTTCGTGGTCGGTCTGCTGTACTCGCGCGGTCCCCTGCGGCTCCAGTTCATGTTCGACCATTCCGACAGCGATACGCTGCTGTTCACGGACTTCTATACCGGCTACGCCACGGTCAGTTACCGGGTCGGTGACTGGACCCCCTTCCTGTCCTTCGCCGCCATCGAGAGCGACCGTATCGACCGCGAGAGCGGCTTTCCGTCCGGCAGCCCCGACGATGCCGCGATCCAGGCCTTTCTCCGGGATGTGCGCTACGACCAGCACACGACCTCGCTGGGCGTGCGTCGCGACATCACCGAGAACGTCGCCCTTAAGTTCCAGGTGGACCGCCTCTGGGCGAAATCGCCGGCCGTAACCATGATGCGCGACCCGGCTCCCGATTGGGACGGCCGCGGCACCGTCGTCACCGCGACCCTGGATTTCGTGTTCTAGCGATGGCCGTAAGCTTGCGTCCACTGCTGTTGTTGCTCGTCGCGGTCGCGCTCTCGGCCGTGTCCGCGGCGCGTGCGGAGATCGCCGTGGTGGTCAACCCGGAAAGCGGCGTCACCGAGATGACCCGCGATCAAGTGGTCAATATCTACATGGGTCGCTACCAGGGTCTGCCCTCGGGGATCACGGCCTTCCCGGTCGACCTGGTGCCGTTGCGTCAGGACTTCTATAGCCGGCTCGTCGACCGGACCCTGGCCGAGATCAACTCCTATTGGGCCCGCCTGATCTTCTCCGGCCGCGCCACGCCGCCGCGCCGCCTGGACGACGCCACGGCGGTGCTGGAGGTCGTGTCCAACAACCGCGGGGCCATCGGCTATCTGCCGAGCGGGGCGGTCGACGATTCGCGCGTGACCGTGGTCCTGGAACTGGTGGACGACTGAGCCCGAGGATGCGCAGCCCCTTGAGCTATCTCCGCACCAATCTCGCCATCCGTACGGCGGTCGTGATCCTGCTGCTGGTCGTGGTCGTGGGATTAGGTTTCCTGGCCATGGCGGTGCAGGTGATACAGGCCGAGGAGCATCGCCAGCAGATGGCCCGTCTGGACGGGCTCCTGGACACCGTGCAGAACACCGTCAGCATCGCCACTTACCTCGAGGACCGCGAGCTGGCCGAGGAAGTGGCCGGCGGCCTGGTGCGCAACCCGACGGTACTCGCGGTCGAGATACGTTCGGGCGGACACGTTATCGCGGAGCGGCACAAGGGCGGTCCCGGCACCCCGATCAACGGCGATACCCTCGTGCGCGAGCTGCATTCGCCCTTCGGCGAGGAGACCGTCGGCCGCATCGCCCTGGTGCCCGATGATTCCGAGATACAGTCGGAGGTGACCCGGGCGACCTCCTATACGATCGTCTTCCTCGCCCTGCTGTTGACGCTGATCGGCGGCGGTATCGTCGCGGTCGTGATGCGCTACGTGACCCACCCGATCCTGCGCATCTCCAACCGGCTGCACGACCTCCGGGCGGAGACCGGCGAAAAACTCGACCTGCCGCGTGGCAGCGAGACCGACGAGATCGGGCGCTTGGTCAACGACGTCAACGGCCTGATCGACCACCTCGTGGCGATCCTCCACCAGGAGCGCGAGCTGCGGCTGGAGCGGGAGATCGCCGAGAGAAAGTTCCGCACCATCTTCGAGAGCGCGGAGAGCGGGATTTTCGTGGTGGACGAGCAGGGGGTGCTGCTGTCCTACAACCCGGCTTTCGGCCGCCTGTTCGGGCTGCCGCCCTCGGGACCCACCGAGCACGCCGCGCCGCGTTTTCCCGTTCTGTTCCAGGGTACGCCCGACGCGGTCGCGGTCGCCCACCTGCTCGAACGCTGCGCCGAGGGCGGCGGGCCGCGGAGCGGGGACTTCCGTCTGCCCGGCGAGGATGGCGCGACGCGCTGGGTGCACGTGGTGCTCAACCCCGTGCAGGGCGGTTACATGCAGGGCGTGGTCAACGACATAACCCAGCGCAAGCTTTCGGAGGAAAGTGCCCGGGAGCAGGCGATCACCGACACGCTGACCGGGTTGCACAACCGTCTCGGTTTCGATCGCCGCCTGCGCGAGTTGATGGAACGCTGCCGGCGCGAGCCGGCGCACCGCTTCAGCCTGGTCATGCTGGATCTGGACAAATTCAAGCCGATCAACGACACCCGGGGGCACCTCGCCGGCGATCTGGTGCTCAAGCACGTGGCCGGACTGCTCGACGCCCGGGTCCGCGACAGCGACCTGGTGGCCCGCTACGGCGGCGACGAGTTCGTGATCCTGCTGGACGGCACTACCGACCGCGCGGCGATCGTGGACATCGTCGAGAGTCTGCTGCGCCGGATCAACGAGCCCATCCGCATCGACGACGGCGACACGGTCCAGGTGGGCGCGAGCTTCGGTATCGCCTTCTACGGCGGCGATGCGGGCCGTCGCCCGGATATCGTGCGGCGCGCCGACGAGGCCATGTACCGCGCCAAGGTCGGCGGCCGGAACACCTATCGTTTCCACGACGAGGTCTGAGTCGGCCGCCAGGGTACATGCGCTACACTGGCGCGTCCGTCCGAATCCCCAGGAGGCCATGGAGACCTTCGCCCGTATCCGCGAGACGGCGGCCGCCCGCGTCGGCGGGGACGAGGCGCTGCGCGAGCGCCTGGTGCGCCCCGAGCCGCCCGAGTCCCTCGCCATGGTCGGCGACGACCGTTACCTGTCGGTGATGAGCCGGCGCATCTTCCGCGCCGGCCTCCAGCACCGGATGGTCGACGCCCGCTGGCCCGCGTTCGAGGCCGCCTTCCTGGATTTCGATCCGGCAAGGGTGGCGGAGATGGACGACGGCGACCTGCGGCGTCTGGGCAACGACGAGCGCCTGATCCGTCACCACGGCAAGCTGCGGGCCGTGCGCGACAACGCCCGCGCCATGCTCGACCTGGTGGCGGAAGAGGGCAGCTTCGGCGCCTGGCTCGCGGCCTGGCCGGAGGACGAGATCGTGGAACTCTGGTTCGACCTGTCGGCGCGCTTCTCTCAGCTCGGCGGCAATTCCGCGCCGGCGTTCCTGCGCATGGCGGGCAAGGACAGCTTCCTGGTCACCGACTGGGTGACCAAGGCCCTGAACCACTGGGACGCCTACGAGGGCACACCCAAGGGCAAGCGGGCCCTGCGCGAGGTCCAGGCCCGTTTCAACGAGTGGATGGACGAGAGCGACTGGCCCCTGTGCCGCATCAGCCAGACCCTGGCCCTGTCCGTGGAGTGATCCTTATGTCCCGAGCCTTTCTCCTCGCCACCGTCCTGCTGCTCGGCGCCTGCGCCTCGGCGCCGCCGGTGACCCTGCAGGGCGAACTGACCTACCGCGAGCGCATCGCGCTGCCGGAGGGCGCCTACGCGCGGGTGGCCCTGCTGGAAGTGGGCGAGGGCGGCAACGACCTGGTCTCGGAGCAGGAACTGCGCCGCCCCGGCCAGGTGCCGATCGCCTTCAGCCTGACGGTGCCGGGCGAGATACTGGAACGGGAGCGCGAATACGGCCTGCGCGCGGCGATCTACGACCGCTCCGGCGCGGCCCGCTGGGTCACCCCGCAGACCCGGTCCGTGAACCCCTTCGACCCGCCCGAGTCGCTCGTCCTGGAACTGCGGCGGGTGGGGGAATAATCCACGGATGACACGGATTTCGCGGATTTAAAGACATGAATAAGGGATCAGTGAATCTCCCGCCTTTAGGCGGCAGGTTTTTGGTTCCTTCTCCCCTGAGGGGAGAAGGACAGGATGAGGGGCTCGGCTATGCCTTTCCCCCTCACCCTGACCCTCTCCCCAGAGGGGAGAGGGGAAGTTCGCAGTATGGCCGATCGATCCGGCTTCGAGCCGCAACCTGAAGCCAGCGGCTAAGGCCGGCGTTTCACAGACTTAAAAGAAACTTTAAAAAATCTGTGTAAATCCGCGTAATCCATGGATAGTCTTCTTCTTCATCTGCGTGCATCTGCGTCATCTGCGGATTATTTCCTTAGTGCCTTCTTGTCGACCTTGCCGACCGGCGTCAGCGGGATTTCGTCGACGATGTGGACGGCCTTGGGCACCTTGTAGGCGGCCATGTGCTCGCGGCAGAAGTCCTGGATCTCGCGCTTTACGGTCTCCGGGTCCTTGTGCTGGCCGCTCTCGGACAACTGCACGTAGAGATTGACCACGTCGTTGCCCGGGCGCTTCTCGTCCGGGGTGCCGATCACGGCCGACAGTTCCACGTCGTCCAGCGCCTTGAGCTTGTTCTCCACCTCCACCGAGAACACCTTGAAGCCGCCGACGATGAGCATGTCCTTGGCCCGGTCGCAGATGGTGATGTAGCCCTCTTCGTCCATCTTCGCGATATCGCCGGTGTAGAACCACGTCCGGCCCTCGAACCCGCGCAGCGCCTTGTCGGTCTCGTCGGGCAGGCCCAGATAGCCGCGGAACACCTGCGGACCGTGGGCGATCAGCTCGCCGGGCTCGCCGACGGGCATCTCGCTCTCGCCGGTCTCGGCGTCCACGATCTTGATGTCGGTGCCGGGAATGGGCACGCCCACGGTGCCGGGCTTGGCGCGGCCGGGCGGGTTCATGGTCAGCATCGGGCTGGTCTCGGTCAGGCCGTAGGCCTCGCAGAACTTGCCCTCGCCGACGATCGCCTCGATCCGCGGGATCACCTCGGCCGGCATCGGCCCCGCGCCGGACATGGCCATCTTGAGGTCCGAGAAGTCCACCTTCCGGAACTCGGGCTCGTCCAGCAGCATCTGGTAGAGCGTGGGCACGTTGCCGAACAGCGTGGGCGGATGCTTCTGCATCATCTTGCAGAAACTCTTGAGGTCGCGCGGATCCGGCACCACCAGCAGCCTGGCGCGCTGGCGCAGGCCCATCAGGCACACGCCCAGGCCCGCCGCGTGGAAGTAGGGGAACACCGAGGCGAAGGTCTCGCGGCCGACGTCGTAACGCACCATCGCCTCGCTCTGCACGGCGTTGGCCTGCAGGTTGCGCTGGGTCAGCTCCGCGCCCTTGGGGCGGCCCGTGGTGCCGCCGGTGTACTGGATCAGGACCACGTCGTCCAGGTCCACGGCGCTGTGCACGCGCTCGTCCACCGCCTCGTTGATCGCCGGCCAGAACTCGACGGTCTGGAACTGCCGGGTCTCGGGCAGGTCGACCTTGGGCACCTTCTTGAGGGCGCGCGCCAGGAATTTCTTCCAGCCGGGCAGGAAATCGATGGGCGAGGCCACGATGGCGGTCTTCAGGCCCTCGAACTTGCCGTCGTTGGGCGCCACCGCGGACGGGAAGAGCTGGTCCAGGGTCACCAGGAAGCGGATGCCGGCGTTGTCCACCTGGTAGGCCAGCTCGTCCGCGGTCAGCAGCGGCGACACGCCGGAGGCGGCGCAGCCCAGCTTGGAGGCCGCGAGCAGGGCGATCACGTACTGCGGTGTGTTGGGCAGGTGTATGCCGATCACGTCGCCGCGTTCGGCGCCGTGCTCGGCCAAGAGATTGGCGAACCGGTTGGCCCACCGGTCCAGCTCGGCGTAGTTGACGGACACGCCCAGGTATTCCAGGCAGGGCGCGTCGGGCGCCTCCCGGACGTGCTGCTCCACGATCTCGGCCAGCGATTCCTCGGTGATCGGCGGCATCTCCGGCCGCTCGAGCACGCGATGCCAGGGACGCTCCTCGGCCACGGCTGCATTCATGTGTATCTCCTCCAGCATCAATATTATGTTTTAACCGCTTGAAAAGCGGGTGTTATCCGAACAGGGTCCGCCAAATGTAGCGGCCCGGCAGCAGGGCGAAGCCCCCGGCCACGGCCAGACCCGCGAAGGTGCCGACCATGAATCCGGCATGGGCCCGGATTCTGCCCTTACGGATACAGTAAATGCCCGCGGTAAGCGAGACAATCGTCCAGGCGGAGAGGAGATGAATCGGGCTCGGGTACGGCGCGTTCAACTCCCGGATCGCGAACGAGCCCGCGGCGATGAAAAGCATGAGCAGCACCCAGACACGGCCCAGCCACCGGTGCGTGGGCGTGCCCTTTCGTCGGATCAGCACCAACGCCCCCAGGGCGAAGGCGAGCAGGGCGGCGGCCAGGTGCGCCTGGATCACAGGCCCATCTGGCGGGCCGCGAGATCCTTCATGATCTCGGTGGCGCCGCCGCCGATGGTCATCACCTTGGTCTCCCGGTAGATGCGCTCGACCTTGGCGCCGCGCATGTAACCGGCCCCGCCGAAGATCTGCACCGCCTCGTTGGCGCAGTATTCCAATGTCTGCGTGGCCAGGTTCTTGAGCATGCAGATCTCGCTGATGGGGGTCTCGCCCCGGTCCACCCGCCAGGCGAGCTGTTCCAGGTAGGCCTTGAGCGATTCCACCCGCATGGCCATGTCCACCAGCTTGTGCCGGATCACCTGGCGCTGCGACAGCGGCCGCCCGAAGGTCTCGCGCTCGCGGGCGTAGGCGGTGGCCTCGTCCAGGCAGCAGCGGGCGAGGCCGTAGGCCTGCGAGGCCAGACCCAGGCGCTCGCTGTTGAAGTTTTGCATGATCCCGGCGAAGCCGGCGTTCTCCACGCCGATCAGGTTCTCCGCCGGCACGCGGCAGTCGTCGAAATAGAGGGTGGCGGTGTCCGAGCACCACCAACCCATCTTCTTGAGCTCGGTACGGTCGAATCCGGGGGTGTCCGCCTCGATCACCAGGATCGAGATGCCGCCCAGGCCCGGCTCGCCGGTGCGCACCGCGACCGTGAAGTGGTCGGCGCGCATGCCGCCGGAGATGAAGGTCTTGCTGCCGTTGACGACGTAGTGGTCCCCCTCGCGGCGGGCGACGGTGCGCAGGTTGGCCACGTCCGACCCGCCCGTGGGCTCGGTCACCGCCAGCGCCGCCATCTTGTCGCCGGACAGCACCGGGGACACGAAGCGCTCCTTCTGCGCCGGGGTGCCGAAGGCCACGATCGGGGGCAGGGCGATGCCGTGGATCCAGACCGCCGGCACGATGCCGCCGGAACCGGCGCGGGCCAGCTCTTCCTGGAAGATCAGGTGATAGAAATAGTCCGGCACCGGCACGCCGCCCAGCTCCTCGGGATACCCCAGGCCCAACAGGCCGGCCTCGGCGGCGGTGTGGAAGAACTCGCGCGGCACGCGCCCGGCCTCGTCCCAGGCATCGATGTGGGGCTCGATCTCCTTCTCGACGAAACGACGGACCTGCTCGCGGAATGCTTCGTGCTCGTCCGTGTAATAGGGGCTGGCGTCTCGCTTCCGGGTCATTCCGATAACCGTGTTGAAAACCGATGACACGAAGCTAGAAGAGCACAGCCGCGTTTTCAACCGAAATATCCATTACCGTGGTGCGGCGCGGCAAGCGATACACTCGGCCGGCCGTGGCCTATCGCATCCTCGAAATCACGCTGCCGGTGTTCGGCATCGTGCTGCTCAGCTACCTCTACGGCCGCTGGCGGCCCACCGATATGAGCGCCGCCAACCGGCTCAACCTGGTGCTGTTCATCCCCGCGTTGATCTTCTATGCCCTGACCGAGCGCACCGGCGGCGATTTCGCCCCGGGTTCGGCGGCCCTGGGCGCGGCGGCGGTGATCCTGGGATCGGGCCTGCTGGCCTGGCCCGTGGCCCGGCTGGCGGGCTGGCAGGTACGCACCCTGGTGCCCAACGCGATGTTCAACAACTGCGGCAACCTGGGCATCCCGCTGGCCGTGCTCGCGTTCGGCGACGGCGCGCTCGCCGTCGCCATCGTGCTCCTGGTCACCAGCACCGCGCTGCAGTTCACCCTCGGGCTGTGGCTGTTCAGCGGGCGCCTGGACCTGCCGGGCCTGGCGCGGCACCCGATGGTCCTGGCCACGGCCGCGGGCGTCACCGCCATGGCCCTGGACTGGCACGCGCCCGCGATCCTGCTTCCGGGCATCGAGATGCTGGGCGAGGTCGCGATCCCGCTGATGCTGGTGGCGCTGGGCATGCGCCTGGCGACCGGCGGTTTCGGCGACTGGCGCATCGGCCTCGCCGGCGGCCTGCTGGCCCCGGCGACGGGCCTGGCGGTGGCCCTGCCCTGGGTCTGGCTGACCGATCCCGGCCCCGGATTGGCCGCCAACCTGATCCTGTTCGCGGCACTGCCGCCGGCGGTCATGAATTTCATGCTGGCCGACCAGTTCCGGCAGGAACCGGATGCCGTCGCCGCCATCGTGGCCGTGGGCAATGTCCTGGCGCTGGCGGTGGTGCCGGCCGTGCTCTGGTTCCTGCTTTGAGCTTCCCCGCTCTGGCCATGGCAAGCGATGACAGTAAAAGCCTTCTCCCCTTGGGGGAGAAGGCTTGGAAGAGGGGTAGCGGCGAAGCCGCTTGTGACTGATGCAGCGCGCGTCGGTATGTCCTCACACTCGCCAGTAAGCGGAAGAGGGGCAACCGGCCGCGTGACCGACCGTTTCGGCTTGCAATCGCAACCCGAGCCACCGACCTTGGCCGGCGCCCTGAGTCGTCGTCCTCATCGGCCCGCTAAGGTCCTAATCGATCACGTTGCCCGGATCGGGCTTGTCCGCCGCCGACGCCCGGCTGTAGTCGCCGAACGGACCGTCGCGTTCGCCCACGGCGGCGCCCACGCCCTCGCGTGACGCCAACTCGATGAAGCGCTTCGCGTCCGGCGTGTTGCGCATCAGGCCGTCCAGGATCGGGCCCAGGGTCTGGGTCGAGCCCAGGCCCATGTTCTCGTAGGCGTGGTTCACCACCAGCTTCATCGCGGCGAGCTGCGAGGCCGGTATCGAGGCGAGCTGGTCCGCCCGTCGCCGCACCTCGGCCTCCAGCTCGGCGAAGGGCACCGCGGCGTTGATCAGGCCGGCGTCGGCGGCCTCGCGGCCGGACAGGGGCTTGCCCGTCAGGGCGTACTCCTTGGCCTTGGTCAGCCCCAGGCGATACAGCCACATCCCGCTCAGGTAGGCGCCCCACATGCGGGAGTAGGGCGTGCCGATGCGGGCATCCTCGCTGGCGATCACCAAGTCCGCGCATAGCGCATAGTCGCTGCCGCCACCCACGCACCAGCCGTGCACCTGGGCGATCACGGGCTTGGGCGAGCGCCAGAGACTCATGAACTTGTGGGTGGGCGACAGGGCGCCGGCGGTGGCCAGGGAAAAGTCCTTGCCGGGATCCCACTCGCCGTCGGTGGTGATGTAGTCGTCCCAGTGGTGGAAACCGCCGCCGAAGTCGAAGCCGGCGCAGAAGGCGCGGCCCCGGCCGCGCAGCACGATCACCTTGACCGCCTCGTCGCGCACCGCGGCGTTGACCGCGTGCTCGACCTCGTCGGGCATGGGCGGGACGATGGTGTTGAGGTGGTCGGGCCGGTTCAGGCTGATGGTGGCGATGGGGGTCTCGACCTCGTAGCACAGGGTCTCGTACATGGCGGCGTTCCTCGATGGACGGTGATCCGGCGAGGATACCGACCGACTGATCGGTCGGCAATGGTGCCGCATGCGTCGCCGATAGCGAGCCTGTCTCAGGCGCCGGCGTCGAGGCTTGCCAGGACGTCCGCCGCGATCGCTTCGAGCCAGGCCCGCTCGTCGGCGAGCAGGCGCGAATCCAGCATCTGCCGGAAGGTCGGCCGCACCATGCCGGCGTAGGCCAGGGAGCCGATCATGCGGTTGAGTTTGATCTCGGGCGGTCCGGCCGCGATCGCGCCGGCGGCCTGCGCCTCGGTCACGATCCCGCGCGCGGCCTCGATGAAGCCGGCCAGAGGCAGGCGCCGGGCGCTGCCCACGCGCTCGACGTTATCCAGGAGTTCGCGCTGGACCAGCCGCACGGCCACCGGCCGCTCCAGCAGCCAGGCCACCTGCATGTCCATGAAGGCCCGCAGGCGTGCCCGTGGCGAGGCCTGTCCGCCGATCGCGGCCGCCAGGCGACGGTCCAGATCGGCGGCGATGTCCTCCAGGACCGCGCGGTAGAGTTGCGCCTTGGTGGGGAAATGATGGATCAGCCCCGGATTCTTGAGCCCGGAGGCGCGGGCGATCGCCGACAGCGCGGCGCCGTGGAAGCCGAGCTCGGCGAACAGCCGCTCGGCCTCGTGCAGGATGCGGGCCCGCCGGCCGGTCCGGTCGCGGGGCGTGGCTGCGCGTCTTGCTGGGTCCGCCATTGCGCCATGGTACCGCGAACGGCGGGACAGGCCGCGTTCGCGTTAGGATGACGTGCCTCATGACCCGCAGCCCCACATCCGACACGACGGCGGCCGATCCGCTGGCCGAGGTGCGCACCCGCGACCGGCATCGCCTGGCGAAGCGGCTGGCGGGCGCGCGCGACGCCGAGGCGCGGGACAAGGTCGAGGCCGCGATCGCCGCCAGCGCCGCGGAGACCCGCGCGCGGCTCGCGGCCCGGCCGCCGATCGGGCTGGTCGAGGACCTGCCGGTCGCCGCGCACGCCGACGACATCGAACGGGCGGTGCGGGAAAACCAGGTGGTGGTGGTTTGCGGCGAGACCGGCTCCGGCAAGACCACGCAATTGCCCAAGATCCTGATGCGGGCGGGCTACGGGGCCCGCGGCCTGATCGGGCATACCCAGCCGCGGCGCCTGGCCGCCCGCAGCGTGGCCACGCGCATCGCCGAGGAGGTGGGCGTGCCCCCGGGCGGGTTGGTGGGCTTCCGCACCCGTTTCGACGACCGCGTCTCGGATGCCACCCAGGTCAAGCTGATGACCGACGGCATCCTGCTCGCCGAGACCGGCCGCGACCGCTTCCTGAACCGCTACGAGGCCATCGTCATCGACGAGGCCCACGAGCGCAGCCTGAACATCGACTTCCTGCTGGGCTATCTCAAGCGGCTGCTGCCGAAGCGGCCGGATCTCAAGGTGATCATCACCTCGGCGACCATCGATCCGGAGCGCTTCGCCGAATTCTACGGCGGCGCCCCGGTGCTCAACGTCGAGGGCCGGGGCTACCCGGTCGAGGTGCGTTACCGCCCGCCCGAGGCGGACGGCCTGGAGCAGCCGGAGGCCATCGAGCGGGCGGTGCGCGAGCTCTGGCGCGAGGGCCCCGGCGATATCCTGGTCTTCCTGCCCGGCGAGCGCGACATCCGCGACACCGAGCGCCACCTGAGCCGGGCGCTGGCAGACGCCAAGGTCGCCGATCCCGAGATCCTGCCGCTATACGCGCGCCTGAGCCGCGGCGCCCAGCAGCGTATCTTCGCGCCCGGCTCGGGCCGGCGCGTGGTGCTGGCCACCAACGTCGCCGAGACTTCCCTGACCGTGCCCGGCATCCGCTACGTGATCGACACCGGCCTGGCGCGCATCAGCCGCTATTCGACCACCGCCAAGGTCCAGCGGCTGCCGATCGAGCCGGTGGCGCGGGCGAGCTGCGACCAGCGCGCGGGGCGCTGCGGGCGCGTGGCGCCGGGCATCTGCATCCGGCTCTTCGACGAGGCGGACTATGCCGCCCGCCCGGAGTTCACCGACCCGGAGATCCGCCGCACCAATCTCGCCAGCGTGCTCCTGACCATGGCCGACCTGCGGCTGGGCGATATCGCCGAATTCCCGTTCGTGGACCCGCCCGAGCGCCGCCACGTCAAGGACGGCAAGCGGTTGCTGGAACAGCTCCAGGCGATGGATCGCGACCGCATCACCAAGCTGGGCCGGCACCTGGCGCGGCTGCCGCTGGACCCGCGCATCGGCCGCATGCTGCTGGCCGCGGACGGGCGGGGCGCCGTCGCGGCGATGCGCGTGCTCGCCGCCGGCCTGACCGTGCAGGATCCGCGCGAGCGCCCGGCCGAGGTCCGCGACGAGGCCGACGCCGCCCACGCCGGGTTCACCGACGCCCGCTCGGATTTCGTCTCCCTGCTGCGGCTCTGGGACGCCTTCGCACGCGAGAAACGGGCCCGCTCGGGCAGCGCGCTGCGCAAGTGGTGCCGCGAGCATTTCCTGAATTTCATGCGCCTGCGCGAATGGGAGGACGTGGTCCGCCAGCTCCGGCGCGTGGGCGACGAGATCGGCTTGCCCAACGACCGGCCCGCCGGCCCGCTCGCCGAGACCGATTACGAGGCCCTGCACCGGGCGCTGCTGACCGGGCTGCTCGATCACGTGGGTTTCCACGAGGATCGCGGCGAGTATCTCGGCGCGCGCGGCCGCCGCTTCCGCATCTTCCCCGGCTCCGGGCTGGCCAAGCGCAGTCCCAAGTGGCTCGTGGCCGCCGAGCTGATCGAGACCAGCCGCCTGTTCGCGCATACCGTCGCCACGGTCGACCCCGGCTGGATCGAGGCCGAGGGTGCCCATCTGCTCAAGCGCGAGCACTACGACCCCCACTGGGAGAAGCGCCGCGGCGGGGTTGCCGCGCGCGAGCGGGTCAAGCTGTTCGGGCTGACCCTGTCCGACGGCCGCCGCGTGGATTACGGCCGCATCGACCCGGCGGGCGCGCGCGAGATCTTCATCCGCGAGGGGCTGGTCGGCTTCGGCCTGACCGACCCGCGCGGGCGGCCGCCGCCGTTCCTGGCCCGCAACCGCGACACCGTGGCGGAGATCGAGGCCCGCGAGGACCGTTTCCGGCGCCGCGACCTGCTGGTGGACGAGGAGACCCAGGCCCGTTTCTACGACGAGCGCCTGCCCGCGGACGTGCGCGACCGCCGGACCCTGCGGGACTGGATCCGGGACAACGGCGACGACGCCCTGCGCTTCGACGAGGCGACCCTGTTGCGGCACGCCGGCATCGAGCTGCCCGAGGAAGCCTATCCGGAAACCCTGCGGGTCGGCGACACGGCGGTCGAGCTGGTCTATCGCTTCCGCCCCGGCGAGCCCGACGACGGCGTCACCGCGCGGCTGCCGCTGCCGGCCCTCAACCAGCTCTCGCCGGAGCGCGCCGAGTGGCTGGTGCCGGGGCTGCTGGAGGAGAAGGTCCAGGAATACCTCAAGGCCCTGCCCAAGAGCCTGCGGCGCTCGCTGGTGCCGGTGCCGGACAACGCCCGCGCCGCGGCCGCGCGCATGGCCTTTGCCGAGGGCCGCTTCGAGGACGCGCTGCGCGAGGCCGTGCACGCCGAGACCGGGGTCGCGATCCCCGCGGATGCCTGGCGGGACGTCCGGCCCTCCACGCACCTGCGGATGCGTTTCGAGGTGGTGGGCGACGACGGCGACACCCTGACGGCCGGCCGCGACCTGGAACGCCTGCGCCGCAAGTACGGCGCCCGGGCGCGCGAGGCCGTGCGCTCCCTGCCCGACACCGGCATCGAGGCATGCGGCCTGACCGGCTGGCCCGACCGCGATCTCCCGGACGACGTCGAGCTGCGTCACGGCGGCGTGACCCTGCGCGCGGTGCCGGCGCTCGTCGACAAGGGCGACGCGGTGGATATCGAGCTCGTGGACGAGCCCGACAAGGCCCACCGGCTCCACCGCCTGGGCGTGATCCGGCTGCTGCGCCTGGATGCGCACAAACCCGCGCGCTTTCTGCGCCGCGAGCTGGACGGCCTCAAGCCCCTGGCCGCGCTCAAACCGCCCGAGGCACCGGCCACGGCGCTCCCCGAGGCGGGTGTCCTGGCGGCGCTGGCGGCCGATGACGATCCGCCGTTGGTCGCCGACCTGATGCACGCCCTGATCGCGGCCCGGGTCGGGGACGACGCCCCGCGCACCCGGTCCGGCTTCGAGGCACTCGCGGCCGAGACGGGCAAGCATCTGGTCGCCGACGGCGTGGCCCTATGGGACACGCTGCGGCCGGCGCTGGAGACCTGGAAACGCCTGCGCAAGCGCCTATCCGGCAAGGTGCCGCTGGACTGGATGCCGGCGCTGGAGGACATCAACGACCAGCTCGACCATCTCGTCCACCGCGGGTTCGTCAGTCACACGCCGCAACCGCGCCACCTGCGGCGTTATCTGGAGGCGATCGAGCAGCGCCTGGACAAGCTGGAGCAGGACGGCAGCGCCCGCGACCGCGAACGCATGCAGCCGGTGGTCCGGTATTGGCAGGCCTACAAGGAGCGGGCCGGGCGCGCCGCCGACCGCGGAGAGCGCCCCGAGGCGCTGCTGGCCTTCCGCTGGCTGGTGGAGGAATATCGGGTCCAGGTCTTCGCCCAGCCCCTGGGTACCGCGGTGAAGGTCTCGCCCAAGCGTCTGGATGCGGCCCTCGCCGAGTGCCGCGCCGGCTGATTGTCACGAACGGCGGGCCTGTCCCGTCCTTTCTCCGGAACCGCGGCGGCGGGCGCCGCGGCGATACGCCGAAACCGGAGACGCACATGGACAAGCAAGCGGCACATCGCGAGATCGAGGCCTTCGAGACGCGTTACGGCTACGACGGGAGCTATATGCACGAGTTGCTGGAGGCCTCGCCCGAGGGCTACGACCGTTTCAGGGCCTTCCGGCCCATGGCACTACACCGCGAGTCGGCGCCCACCGAGGCGTTCTATCTGGCGAAGCTCGCGGCCATGCGGCACGAGGATTGCGCCGGCTGCCTGCAACTCACCGTGCGCCAGGCGCTGGAGGCCGGCGTCGATGCGGCGGTCGTGCGGGCCGCCCTCGACGGCGGCGGCGGCCTGGAACCGGGCCTGGCCGACGTCTACCTTTTCGCCGTCGACGTGGCCGCCAATCGCCCCCGGGACGCGGCGCGCGACGCGCGGCTGCGGGAGACGCTGGGGGAGACCGCGATCGCCGAGCTGGCCCTGGCCATCGCCGGCGCCCGGGTCTTCCCCACGATCAAGCGCGCACTCGGCCACGGCGGCGACGGTTGCGCCCTGGTGACGATGGATCTCGCGGCCCGGCCATGAGTCCGGTCAGGGACGATATCGGCCTGTTCGACCGCCACCGGGGCGCGATGTTCGGGTTGGCCTATCGGATGCTCGGCGACGCCGCGGAGGCCGAGGACATGGTCCAGGAGGCCTATCTGCGGTGGGCCGGGCAGGGGCGGCCGACGCCGGCCTCGCCGGGTGCCTATTTCAGCACCGTGGTGACCCGGCTGTGCCTGGATCACCTGCGTTCGGCCCGGCTGCGTCGCACCGACTACGTGGGCCCCTGGCTGCCGGAGCCGCTCCCGGCGGACGAAGAGACCGATCCGGTGGAACGCGCCGACGACCTGTCCGTGGCCTTCCTGCTGCTCCTGGAGCGCCTGTCGCCGCCGGAACGCGCCGTGTTCCTGCTGCGCCAGGCCTTCGAACTCGACTACGCGGACATCGCCGCCGCCGTGGACCGCAGCGAGGCGCATTGCCGGAAGCTGTTCAGCCGGGCCCGCCGCAGCCTGGCGCGGGAAACGCCGCGCCACCGCCCGACGCCCGCCGAGCACGCCGAGCTGCTGGCGCGCTTCGCCGCCGCCTACCGGGACGGCGACATGGACGGCCTGCTCGCGGTGCTGGCCCCGGACAGCACCCTGGTCGCGGACAGCGGCGGCAAGGTGCCCGCCGCGCGTCGTCCCATCCATTCCGCCGAACGGGTCGCCCGGTTCCTGACACGCATCCGTCCGATCTCCTTCCGGCGGGCGCAGGCCGAATTCGTGACCCTGAACGGCGAACCGGGCCTGGCGCTGTTCGAGAACGGCCGCGCGCGCTCGGCCATTGCCATCGAAATCGAGGCCGGCCGCATCCGCGGCATATTCATCCAGCGCAATCCGGATAAACTGCGGCGTATCGTCCGGCCGTGATCCACGCCGGTCGCATGACATGCGTGCGACGGACCGGCAGAATGGGAAAGATATCTATCCGGATGATGCGGTCCGGGACAACAGGGAGTGGTCAGGCATGGCGGGATTCGGATGGCCGCGGGCGGCGGAAGCGACCGGCAAGCGGGTCGCCTTGTTCGGGGTATTGTTCGCGGCCTCCCAGATCACGATCCTGAGCATCCTGCACGCGGGGCGGGCCGAGCATGCCCTGATCGCGCTGCAACTTACGTTCGATGCGCATGCCTTCGCCTCGATCCTCACGCTGCTGGACGCGGCGCAGCAGCGGGCGCTGCTGCAGCACTTCTGGCTCGATTTCCTGCATCCCCTCTGGTACGGGCTGTTCGCCTTCCACGCCACGGCGCTACTGCTGCGTCGTCTCGGGGCCGCCGCGCGCTGGCGCTGGGTGCCGTACCTGGCCCTGGCGATGGCGGGGCTGGACCTCATGGAGAATCTGGTCCACCTGCCGCTGATCGCCGGCTGGATCGCGCCCACGACGCTGCCGGTCGCCTTCGCCGCGACCTGCGCCAGCCTCAAGTGGGCGCTGGCGGGTTTGCTGACGCTGATCGGCTGTATCTCGTGTCTGCGGCTGGTTGGCTACGAAAGAACGCAGCGGTTCAGGCGGTAGACCCTGGTACGCGGCAAAAGGAATTGCCATTGAAAACGACACGATATTTCGACACGACTCGCCGGCGACCGGATCGCGTGAATATCCGGGACGAGTGGATCGAACGTGCTGTCTGTCATCCCGAGCACGAGCAAATCCAGACAGATGGTCGTATCCGCCGCTGGATACGCATCCCGGAAATGGGGAACCGCCATCTCAGGGTTATACTGCTGGCTGACGGCGAAACCGTGCACAATGCCTTTTTTGACCGCGGATTCCAGCCATGAAAGTGAAGTACTTCGCCGATACCGATACGTTGTATATCGAATTCCGTGAGGAAGGCATCACCGGCTCCAGAGAGCTGGATGAGAACACATTGCTGGATGTCGATGCGGAAGGGAATGTCTGCGCAATCACTTTCGAACACGCCAGCGAGCGCACCGATGTAAAGCATCTCACGGTGGAGGGCATCGCGGCCTGATATTTTTTGAGGCCTGCGAATGTTCGCCGGCTGTCTGTCAAGCGGATCGCCGAACGACAAGATCGCGGGGGCATGCGCGTGTCGACAGTCGGGGTATGGGTATGGGATCGGCGGACAATCTGCTCTTCGGGCTGACCCTGGCCACCACCCTGGGGACGGGGCTGATGGCGGGGCTGTTCTTCACCTTCTCGGTCACGGTGATGGCGGCGCTGTCGCGGCTGCCGGTGGCTGAGGGCGTGCGCGCGATGCAATCGATCAATCTCGTGATCGTGAACCCGTTATTCCTGACGGTGTTCTTCGGCACCGCCGCCGGCTGTGCGGCGCTGTCGGTGGCGGCCGTCTGGCGCTGGCACTGGCCGGATTCGATCTATCCGCTCGCCGGCGGGCTGCTTTACCTGGCGGGCAACCTCGCGGTCACGGTGCTGCGCAGCGTGCCCATGAACAACCGCCTGGCGGCGGTCGACGGCAACGACGTGGAGACCGCCTGGGTCTGGCGCCACTACCTGTCGCGCTGGACGGCCTGGAACCACGTGCGCACGGTCACCGGGTTGCTCGCGACCATGTTCCTGAGCCTGGGCCTGCGCTGACCGCGTACTGAATCCGACACACGGAGGTGAGCACGACATGAACGACACGGCAAGGGACACCACGGCGACCATCATTCCCACGCTGCGGTATCGGGACGCGCCGGCCGCCGTCGACTGGTTGTCGCAAGCATTCGGCTTCGAGCCGCGCCTGGTGGTGCCGGACGGAGAGGGCGGCATCGCCCACGCCCAACTGGTATTCGGCAACGGCATGGTCATGCTCGGCTCGGCCCGCGACGACGATTTCGGCCGTCTGCAGGCGCCGTTGGCCGATCCGGCGGGCCCCGTCTCCCAGAGTCCCTACGTCATCGTCGCGGACGTGGACGGGCATCATGACCGCGCCGTGGCGGCCGGCGCCGAGATCGTGTCGCCACCGGCGGACCAGGATTACGGCGGGCGTCTGTATTCCTGCCGGGACCCGGAAGGAAACCTTTGGCACTTCGGATGCTACGACCCCTGGGAGACCGCCTAGCGTCGGGTTTCGCGGGCTAGCTCGCCGTTCGCCCGGTCCCTGTCGCGACAGGCTATTAGTCGGCGTTCGTCCGGATGCCGGGCACGCCCCGTCGGATCGCCCGCGAATAATCGTCCCCGTCCCCGGCTCGTCGGGCGCGTTCCGAGATGTAGCCGCGTTCACGCAGCGTGGCGTAGTCGTAGCCGGGTGTCAGGGTGCCCTGGTCGTGGGCGTATTCCGCGAGATGGCCGGACAGCAGCACGCGATAGTCCAGCGGCAGGCCGGGGGACAGGCCCCGCGCCAGGTTGAAGGCGACGGTGGTGCAGTTGCTGGTCAGGGTGTTGTAGAAGCGCGGCCGCCGCACCAGCGCCGACGCTTCCTCCAGAAAGGCCAGGAACAGGGCGCGTATCGCCGGCCGCGACAGGTTCAGCCGATAGAGATGGGTCCGCTCCTGCCGCACATTGGTGCGCAAGTACACGATGTCACGCTCGTCGGCGGCCACCAGGACCTGCTCGAAGCGCCGGAAGAAACCGCCCACCGGGGTGTACAGCTCGCCGCGTTCGCGGCGGATCTCCAGGGAGAAGGTCAGGTAGCGCCCGTCCTCGAAACCGAAGGACACCAGCGTGTGCGCGATATGCGGCCCGGTCCAGTAGCTCAGGATCAGATCGATCGAGCGCAGGGCCGACAGATCGTATTCGCGGGTCTCCCAGTGGCTATCGTAGTCCGTGCGGCTGCGCCACCGGAAATTCCGCACGTTGTGCAGCACCACGCGGTCGTCCTCGACGTGCGGCCGCGGCAGGCGGGCGACGTCGTCGGCCCACTCGCGGTCGTGCGAGGGACGCAGGCCCGCCCACCAGAGCAGGAGCGCGGCCGAGGCCACGGCGAAGGCGATCAGACCGGGACGCAGGCCGGGATGCCAGAGACCGGCGATGCCGGCGAGCGCGGCCAGCAGCCAGGCGGCGACGGGCAGGGTCCGTGCCGGCGGCGGCCAGGGCAGGGCGTACCACAGCGCCAGGGCGCCCCAGCCGGTCCAGGACAGCGCCAGGAGCGTCAGCACCGCGTTCAGCGGGAGAGTCTGCCAGGAAAGCACGAACCGGACGGCGCGGGAGGTCGGTCGATACGCGGGCGGCTAGGGCGTGGGCTTAATGCCCCAGGCGGGCGGACTGGGCCGCGATGATGCGTCCCAGCCGGTTGTCGAATCCCGGGATGTCATGGACCGGCTTGGAAGCGCCGGATTGCAGGTCGCGTGCGAGGGCGAGGGCGTCGCGCGCCAGCACGGTCTCGCCGCGGCGGTTGCCGAAGACCACCTGCGAGCCGTCGCGGTCGTATTCGATCACCTTCAACCAGCGTGTGCCGCCGTCCTCGCCCAGGCTCACGCGGAACCAGCTCGTCGGCCGGCAGACATCTTCCAGGAAATCCTGGACGTCCGGCGTGAGCTCGGAGAGCGTCCCCTCGGGCGCGCCGCGGGCGGACGACTCGGCCTCGGTCTCGGGGGGCACCCCGGAACCCGGCGCGGGCTGCTCGGCGGTGTCCGCGGCATCGTCGTTGCCGGCCTCGGCCCATTCCTCGCTGAGGTGGAAATTGCGGTCGTTGGCGGCATCCTCAGGGCGCGTCTCCGTGGCCCATTCCAGGCCCTGGAGCAGGCCGCGGCGCAGGCGCTCGGCGCGCGACAGGGGCAGGCGGATCTCGCGCAGGCAGCGGTCGGCCAATTCCTTGACCGCGTCGACCTGGTCGCGGCGTTCCTGCAGCGAGGTGTCGGCGGGCACCGGCTGCAGTGCGTCGACGATGCGGCGAAGGTCGCGCAGTCCCTCCAGGTAGTCACGGCTGTCCGCGCCGTGACGCAGTTCGCGCAGGCAGACCGAGGGACCCCAGGCCTGGCGCAGGAAGGGCTTGGCCGCCTCCGGCAGGTACTTGTCCTGGATCTGCTGGCGCAGCTCCAGGATCGCCCGCCGGCGGATGCGGGCGACGGTCTTCTTGCGATCCAACTCGCGGGTACGGCGGTCGCGGATGATCTTGATCTGCTCGTTGATCAGGTCGATGACGGTCGGATCCTCCTCGAACTCCGCCACGAACTGCTCCACCAGGTCCAACAGCTCGGCGTAGAGGGGGTCGTTCTCGTCGTCCATGTACGCGCCCAGGATCGCCAGCTCGTTGACCAGTTGGCGGGCGGGATGGTCGGCCTCGTCGAAGAAGCTCTCGTCGAGCAGCGCCGACTTGAACACCGGCGCCCGTACCCGCGACAGCAGCCGTCGCCCGGGCGGGGGCAGGGTATCGTCCGAGAGCAGGTCCGCGAACACCCGCGCCACGCGCGCGAGATGCCGGCGCTGGCCACCCGCGCCACCACCGGAGCCGCCTTGTCCCCGGCCGCGGGCCGCGTCGCCGCCTCCCAGGGCCTCGAACAGGGCGCCCAGCAGCCGGCGGCTGTCCACCGACTCGCCGGCCGCCCCCTCGGTGAGCGCGTCCAGGGCGTCGAAGACCCGGTCGGCATGGTCGCCGCCGGCGCCCGTGCCCGCGTTGCCGGCCGTGCCCCCGGCGCTCCCGCCGGACATGCCGCCGGCGCCGGGCGCCCCGGCGGCGCCACCGGCGGGACCATAACCGCCGGCCCGGGCGCCGTCATCGCCCTGGATTTCCGCCAGCCGTTCCAGCCAGCGCGCCACCGTCATGCTCGGTGTGCGGCCGTGGCGGTAATGCTGGGACGCCTGTCCGGGCGGCGGCTCGGCCGGTTCCGGCCGGGCCGGGTCGGCGGGTTTGCGTCGCCGCTTGGGGCGGGGCGTACGCGGCTCGAAACCGAAATCGGTGAGGGCCTGGCCCACCGGTTCGTAGATTTCCAGCAGCCGCGCGACCACGAAGCGGTCGAACAGCTTGTAGACCAGCAGCTTGACCTCGATGTCGAGGTCCGTGGCCGACATCGCGTAGTGGAAGGCGCCGTTCAGGGTGCGCGGCGAGAACGCCCACTTGTGGATGTGCACGCCCGGCCTGGCCGCGAGCTGCTCGAGGCCGTCCTCCAGCCAGGCGATATGGTCGCGGTAGCGCTGGGCGGCCTTGTTCACCATGTTGGTGACCGCGATCTCTTCCTCGACCACGTCCTGTGGCATGAGGCTGAAATCGTCGCTGTCCTCGCGCGGGGCGGCGTCGGGCAGCGTGCCGTCGTACACGCCCTGGCTCATGGCGCGGGTGAAGGCATCGTAGATGCGGGGCCGCTCGATGCGCAGGATGCGCATGGCGTCGAAGTGCAGGGTACGCTCGTTGTTGCTTTCGGCCTTGTCGGCCATGTCGAACAGGGCGTCGTCCGCCCCCTCGAACATCTCGTCGAGGATCGAGCGCAGGCCGTCGAAGCCGATCTTGCGGATGCGCTCCGCGAGGTCCGACGCCTCGGTGTCGCGGTGGGTGTCGATACCCACCACCTTGCGCTGCTTCTCGTCGCTCATCCGCTACTCCCTCCCGGAGCCGGGCTGTCGGACCCGGGCCTCCGCGGGCCGATCCTGCGGTAACTATAGGCATCCGCGACGCCGGATGGAAGGGCGGCGGCGTTATCGCACGAATCCGATACATCCGGCTAGGTTTCTGTTTGCATTGGGGTTGCCCGCGATGACCGGCGGTTGCGGCCCTTGCGCTGCACCACGAGGAGGCATCACGGGGCGGCAGGCATGGCATCCAACTTGCTAGCTATAGCGCATGAACGGCCATAGCGGGCAACAAGTGGCGACAATGGGGCGGGAACACGCGCCGCGGGCGTGGCGGGGCGCATCATGAGCGGGCGCGGGACACCGCCGCCGGGCCTGACGGGCCTCGCCCTGACCGCGGGCGGGGCGCGCGGCGCGTACCAGGCCGGCGTGCTCAAACGTATCGGCGAGCTGCCGGCGCTGCGCGGCGGTAGCTCGCCGTTCCGGATCGTCGCCGGTGCTTCGGCCGGCGCCATCAACGGCGCCGCCGTGGCCGGCTACAGTGACGACCTGCACCGGGGCACCGCGCGTCTCGCGGAGCTCTGGCGCGACCTGACCGCCGACCGGGTCTACCGCGCGGGCCCGCTGGCGATGCTGGGCAACGGCCGCCGCCTGCTCGCCGACATCGCGCTCGGCCGGCTCCTGGGCGCGGGACGCGTGCAGGCGATGCTCGACGCCGCGCCGCTGCGGCAGATGCTGGCGCGCGAGCTGCCGCTCGACGGCATCGGCCGGGCGGTACGACGCGGCGACCTGTACGCGCTGGCGGTCACCGCCACCGGCTACCATTCCGGCAAGTCCTACAGCTTCATCCAGGGCCGGTCCGGCCATCCGCTCTGGCACAAGAGCCGGCGGATCGCCCTGCGTGCCGATATCACGGTGGATCATGTCTGCGCCTCGGCCTCGATCCCGCTGGTGTTCCCGCCGGTAGCGCTGGATACGGGCGGCGTGCGCGGCTGGTTCGGCGACGGCGCGATGCGGCTCACCACGCCGCTGAGCCCCGCGATCCGCCTGGGCGCGGAACGGCTGTTGGCGATCGGCATCCGTTGCCGCGACACCGCGCGCCAACTCACGGACCGCGAGTTGTCCGGGGACGGCGACGATGCCGCTGCCGCGCTGCCGCGCCGGCCGCCGCTGTCGCAGATCTGCGGCGTCTTCCTCAACGCCATCTTCCTGGATCACCTCGACGCCGATCTCGACCACCTGATACGCATGAACGAGCTGGTCTCGGCCTACACGCGCGGCGCGGGGCACGGCCCCGAGACCCCCGATGTGAGCGAGCCCATGCGCGTGATCGAGCCGTTGGTGATCTCGCCGTCCGAGGACTTCGCGGAACTCGCCGGCGACATGGTCGGGCGCATGCCCGCCAGCGTGCGTTTCCTGCTGGACATCCTCGGCGAGCCCGACCCCCGCAGCGCCGATCTCACCAGCTACCTGCTCTTCGACCCCGCCTACACCCGCGCCCTGATCGACATCGGCTATCGCGACGCCGACGACCGCCGCGACGAGATCGAGGCGTTCCTGCGCGGCGCCGGCGAGACCGCGGCCGCGGGTTGATCCAGGTCAACCCGGCGGCGGGACGGGCGCCGCATCCTGCGGCGACCACGTGTCAGCACGGAGAACCAGCATGAGCGAACCGCGTCCCAATCCGATGCCGTATCCGGCACAGCTCGAGCATTTCAAGGCCTACATGGGCGAACTCGCGAATGCCCGCCCGGAGACCATGCGCGCATTCGATGCGTTGCATGCCGCCGCCGGCGCCGCCGGCGCGCTGGATGCCCGGACCAAGGAACTGATCGCGCTGGCGATCGCCGTCACCGCGCGCTGCGACGGCTGCATCGCTTTCCACACCAGCGACGCCCTGGCGGCCGGCGCGACCCGCGAGGAGATCCTGGACGCGCTGGGTGTGGCCGTGCTGATGGGCGGCGGGCCCGCCGTCGTCTACGCCACGCACGTGATCGAGGCGCTGTCACAGTTCGAGGCGGCCGCGCACGACTGAGGCCCCTTTGACAGCGCGCCGGCGGACGGCGAGCCTGGACCGCCAGGGCAGGGCGACACGGGAGACGGAAACGGATGCGACTCCGGGGCGTGCACCACGTCGAGTTCTCGGTGCCGGACTACGAGAACGCGATTCCCTTCTACGACCGGATGTTCGGCTGGCTGGGCTACACCAGCTTCTGGACCCTGGACGTCGGCTACCGCTCGACCTATTACATGGCGCGTTTTCCCTTGCCGCACAGCTATATCGGCATCCAGCCGGCCGCGCGCGGCGGGACGCTGGATCATGCCGCGCACGCCACCGGCATCCATCACGTCGCGATCTGGGCCCGCGGCCGCCGCGAGGTCGATCGCTTCCATGCGCGCTTCCTGGCCCCCCGCGGTATCACCGTCACCGACCCGCCGGCGGAATACCCGATCTACGCGCCCGGCTATTACGCCGTGTTCTTTCTCGACCCCGCCGGCATTCGCTGGGAGCTGGCCCATACCCCGCGCCTGCCGGGACCGCGCGCCGTTCTCCGGTCGCTGCGGGCCGCGCGCCGATTGCGCCGGGACCATCCGGAATGGCGCCGTCATCCGGCGCGGGAAATGATGCGCACGCTGCCCTCGCGCCGCGAGTTGGAATAGGCGTTGCCGGAACCGGCACGGCTGGCGCGGCCGTTCACAAACGGTATGCTGGTCCGGTTTTCGGTACCGGAGGAGGAGAACGGTGCGAGCGACCGAATACAGCGAATACGGCACCCCCGCCGAGGTGGTGACCTGCATCGACGTTGACGATCCGGGGCCGCCGGGATCGGGCGAGGCGATCCTGGAGATCGTGGCCTCGCCGATCAATCCCTCGGACCTGTTGCGCATCCAGGGCGCCTACGGCACCAGCCCCGGTTCGCTGCCGGCGCGCGCGGGCTCGCAGGGGCTGGGCCGGGTCGTCGAAGCGGGGCCGGACGTCGACAATGTCTCCGCCGGCGACCTGGTGCCGGTGCACGTGTTCTTCACCGGCGGCGGGACCTGGGCCGAGCGCCTGAAATGCCCGGCGGCGGTGCTCACCCCGCTGCCCGAGGCCGACCCCCTGCAGCTCGCCATGCTGCCGGTGAATCCGCCCACCGCCGCGCTCATGCTGAGCGATTTCGTGACCCTGGCGCCCGGCGACTGGGTGATCCAGAACGCCGCCAACTCCACGGTCGGCCATTACCTGACCCAGCTCGCCGCGGCTCAGGGCCTGCGTACCATTGACGTCGTCCGCCGCGAGGGCGCGGTCGCCGGCGTGCGCGAGGCCGGTGCCGAGCACGTGCTGGTCAGCGGCCCGGACCTGCCGGAGCGCGTCGCCGAGATCACCGGCGGCGAGCTGCCGCGCCTGGCGATCGACGCCGTCGCCGGCGACGACACCGAGCGCCTGGCGTCCAGCGTCGCCGAGGGCGGCACCGTGGTGAACTACGGCCTGCTGTCCGGCGAGGCCTGCCGCATCCACCCGCGCGATATCGTGTTCCGCCGCGTGAACCTGGACGGGTTCTGGATGCAGACCTATTTCCAGGAGGCCCCGCGGGAGCAGTTGCACGGTCTCTACGCCAAGCTCGCCCGCCTGATCGCGGACGGGCGCCTGCATATCCCGGTGGCCGCGACCTACGGTCTGGACGCCATCGGCGAGGCGCTGGCGCACGCCGCGAGCGGCGGCCGCGACGGCAAGGTATTCGTCACCCCACAGGCATAACGAGGAGGAGCCATGTACAAGGTCGTGGCGGTCTGGACCGCGCCCGCGGCGGAGGACCGGGAAGCCTTCGAGAAGCATTATTTCGACGTCCACGTGCCCAAGGCGGCGCGCGTGCCGCACCTGCAGGACCTGATCCTGGTGCGCAACGAGCACAGCACGGCCGAGGACTGGTACGGCAGTGCCGAAATGACCTACGTGGACGAGGAGGCCTTCAAGGAAAGCCTGGCCTCGTCCGAGTGGGCCGAGATGGCGGCCGACACCCAGCACATGGAAAAGACCTTCAATGTGTCGCTCAAAGTGCTGTTGGGCAAGGAGAATCGCTGGCCGGTGGGGTAGTGCCCCCGGCCACGCCCTCACCCCCGGCCCCTCTCCCGCGAGCGGGAGAGGGGTGACGGCGTCACCACGGGGGAAAGGCTCATTTCGCCGCGTCGTACTCCGCGGCCAGACGGTCCAGGATCGCCGCCGCCGGCTCCACGCCGCGCACCCGGCCGACGCCCTGGCCGGCGCTCCAGACGTGCTTCCACGACGCCACGTCCGAGCCCGCGTCGCGGTCGATGCTGCCGTCGGGCCGCAGCACGCCGGCCTCCGCCAGGCGCGCGCGGATGAAGTTGGCGGGCATGCCCGAGAGGGCATCCGTCTGCAGGATATCGTCCGCGCCGGCGGCGGCCACGGCGTCCTTGTGTCCTGTCGGGGCCATGCTTTCCGCCGATGCCAGGAAAGCGGTGCCGAAATAACCCAGGTCGGCGCCGATCAGCTCCAGGGCGCGGAGTTCGACGCCGCGCGTCAGGCAGCCGGCGACCACCAGCGGACCGTCGAAGAACTCGCGCACCGCGGCCACGAAGGCGAAGGGGTTGAGCCAGCCGGTATTGCCGCCGGCGCCGGCGGTGAGCAGCACCAGGCCGTCGGCGCCGGCCTCGGCCGCCTTGCGGCCGTGGCGCACGCTGGCCACGTCCGAGAACACCAGCCCGCCGTAGGCCTGGATCGGCTCGACCACCGCCGCCGGCGAGCCCACGCTGGCGATCACCATGGGCACCTCGTGGCGCACGATCAGGTCGAGGTCGACGTCCCGGCGCTCGTTGCTCTTGTGCAGGATGAGGTTGGCGGCGTAGGGCGCCCGGCAGTCGCGGGTGGCTTCGCCGATGCGTGTCAGCCATTCGTCGAGCTGTTCGGGCGTTCGCGCGTTCAGGGTGGGGAAGCTGCCGATCGCGCCGCCGAGGCAGGACGCGATCACCAGGTCCGGCCCCGACACCAGGAACATCGGCGCCACGATCGCGGGCAGCCGCAGGCGCGCGCGCAGGTCGGCGCGCAGGGTGTCTCCCTTGGTCATGGTCGTCTCCGGCGGATCAGATGCGGCGGTCGTGACCGGACCAGTATGCCTCCCGCAGTTCCTTCTTGCGGACCTTGCCGTTGGGATTGCGGGGCAGGGCGTCCATGAAGTCGACCGATTTCGGCGCCTTGACGCTGCCCAGGGCCTCCTTGCACAACGCGATCAGCTCGTCGGCCGTGGCGTCGGCGCCGGCGCGCAGCTCGACGATCGCCTTGACCGCCTCGCCCCACTTGTCGTCGGGCACGCCCACCACGGCCGCGCCGGTGACCGCGGGATGCGTCTCCAGGACCTGCTCGACCTCGGCCGAGAAGACGTTGAAGCCGCCGCTGACGATCATGTCCTTCTTGCGGTCCACCAGGACGATGTAGCCGTCCGCGTCGCGGATGCCGACATCGCCGGTGTGCAACCAGCCGTGCCTCTTGAGTTCGGCGTTGGCCTCGGGATTGTCGAGGTAGCCCGGGGTGTTGGCCCAGCTCCGCATCACTAGCTCGCCGGGCTCGCCCGGACCCAGGAGGTTGCCGTCGTCGTCCATGATCGCGAGCTGGCGCGTGATCGAGGCACGGCCGATGGCGCCCAGCCGCCAGCGCCAGGTCTCATCGCCGTCGGGGCGGTGCTCCTCGGGGCGCAGGAAGGCGATGGGGCCGTTGGCCTCGGTCTGGCCGTACATGTTCATCATCACCGGCCCGAACACGGCGATCGCCTGTTCCAGCCGGGCGCGGGCCATGGGCGCGCCGGCGTAGGCCAGGATCTCCAGCGAGCCCAGGTCGCGCTCGTGCACGTCCGGGTGATCCAGCAGGGCGTAGATCGCGGTCGGCGGCAGGAACAGCACCTGGATACGCTCGCGCTCGATGGTCTCCAGGATCGCGCCGGCATCGACCGCGGCATGGATCGTATGGGTCGAGCCCACCGCCGACAGCGCGAACAGGAACGACCCCGCGAAATGGCTGACCGGCCCCACCACCAGGTGCCGCACTGGCTCGTGCACCCGCATGGCGAACAGCATGTCCCAGGTCAGGGCCAGGGCGGTGAGCTGGGTCTGGACCACGCACTTGGACTTGCCGGTGGTGCCGCTGGTGCCGAACAGCCCCCAGGCGTCCTCCGGGCCCACGGCGACCTCGGCCGCATGCGTGCCCTCGGGCGCCATCCAGTCGGCCAGGGCGGGGTGGCCGTCGCACTCGCCGTCCAGGCAGACCAGCAGCCGCAGGCCGGGGCATTCGGCGGCGGCCGCCGCGGCCTCGTCGGCGAAGGCGCTGTGGAAGATCAGGGCCCTCGCGCCGGCGTCGCGCAGGAAGGCGGCATTGGCCGCGGCGGTGTTGCGGGCGTTGACCGGGGCGATCGGGTTGCCGGCGCGGAAGACGCCGTACAGCGCCTCCACGCCGCGCCAGTCGTTGGGCATGTAGAAGCCCACCGGCTCGTCCGGCGCCAGGCCGTCGCGTTGCAGGGCCGCCGCGATCCGGTGGGTGGCCGCCCGGGCCTCGCGGTAGGTCCGGACCGTGGCGTCCTGGCGCAGGAATTCGTTGTCCGGGTGCAGCGTCGCCGCCCGGTCCAGGAAATCGATCAGCCGCATGCGTTGTCCTCTCGCTCTGTCGTCGTGTCCGGGCCGGCCGTCACGCGGCCGGCGCCTGCCTCCAGCGAGAGGGGCCGTCCCGCGTGGACAGCCCGGCGAACCCCGTTGTAATGTGCCTTGTCATGCTGGAACGCCTGGAGCCGGGCGATGCGGTTCATCAAGCAACGATTCTCCACCGCCGACGTCTCCGCCTCCGATCGTACCGCGATGTGGGGCGCGCTGGTCCAGGATATCAATTTCAGCTTCGCCTTCCGGCCCGCGGACGACCGGCCCTACAGCGGAGCGCTGCGGCGCTATGCGGTGGACGACTTCCAGGTGGTGGCCTTCGACGAGGGCCAGGCCGAGTTCCACCGCGACGACGACCACATCCGCACCGACGGCATCGGCGTGTTCGAGGTGTTCGCCCCGACCCGCGGCGGCTGCGTGATCGAGCAGTTCGGCTCCACCGAGGAATGCGGGCCGGGCTCGATGTTCTTCGTCGACGCCGCCGCGCCTTTCCGCCTGGTCCAGCGGGGCCGCATGGCCGGGGTCATCCTCAAGACCTCGCGCGCGGCGATGGAGCGCTACCTGCCGGGCGTGCAGTCCATGTGCGGGCGGGTGGTCGACGGCCGCCACGGCCTGCCCCGCGTGACCCGCGACATGCTGCGCTCCATCGGCGGGGAGGGCGACAGTCTGCAGATGCCCCAGTTCGAGAGCGCCTGCCACCATCTCATGGACCTGATGGCGATGATCGTGGACGGGGCGCGCGACCTGAACGTCGCCGACGGCCGCGTGCGCGGCGCCACCCTGGCGCGCCTCAAGGCGCACATCCGCGAGCATGCCGCCGATCCACGGCTGGGCACGGGCGACGTCGCCGCCGCCTTCGGGCTATCCGAGCGCTACGTGCAGATGCTGTTCCAGGGCGACGGCATGACCGTGCGCGACTACCTGCGGCGGCAGCGGCTGGACGAGGCCCGCCGGCAATTGGCAAACCCCGCCCGCCGCGATCGCACCATCACCGAGATCGCCTACGCCAGCGGCTTCTCGAGCAGCGCGCACTTCAGTACCGCGTTCAGGATGCAGTACGGGCTGTCGCCGCGTGAGTTCCGTTCGCAGGCGCTCGGCCGGCGGCCGGCTCGAACGTGAACCCTTCGTAGCCCTTCGCGGCGTTCTCGTCGCATTCCTCGCGATACATCCGGCCGCCGCCCAGGTACACCATGAACACCCGCGGCTTGCCGGGGACGTTGGCGCCCAGGTACCAGGAATTGGCCTCCGGCAGCAGGGTCTGGTCGGCGATTTCCTTGACGTGGGCGATCCAGCGATCCTCCGCCTCCCGGTCCGCCTCGATGGTGGCGTAGCCGTTGCGGCGCATGTAGTCGATGCAATCGGCGATCCAGTCGACATGCTGCTCGGCGCTGCGCGGCATGTTGAACAGCACGGAGGGGCTCAACGGACCGGTGATCAGGAACAGGTTGGGGAAGCCGTGGGTGCAGAGCCCGAGATGGGTGCGCGGCCCGGCCGCCCAGTGGTCCTCCAGCCGCTCGCCGTCGCGGCCCTGGATGTTCATGCGGTAGAGCCCGCCGGTGAAGGCGTCGAAGCCGGTGGCGTAGACGATCACGTCCAGCTCGTGCTCGCCCGCGCTGGTGCGGATGCCCCGCGGCGTGATCGCCTCCAGGGGCGTCTCCCGCAGGTCGACCAGGGTGACGTCGTCGCGGTTGAAGGTCTCGTAGTACCCGGTCTCGCAGGGCTGGCGCTTGGAACCGTAGGGATGGTCGCGCGGGGTCAGCTTCTCGGCGAGCTCGGGGTCGTCCACGCGCTCGCGGATCTTCTCGCGCACGAATTCGGCGGCCGTCTCGTTGGCCTCGTGGTCGAACAGGAGGTCTTCGTAGCTGCCGACCCAGAGCGAGAAGCCGCCCGCCTGCCAGCATTCCTCGTAGACCCGGCGGCGCTCCTCGGGGGAGACCTCGAGGGCGGAGGGTTGGAGGTGGTCGAACGGCTGGCCGCAGAGGGCGTCCAGTTCCTTGCGCCGGATCTCCGGGTAATTCGCCTTGATATCGCGCTCGAGCTCGGGATCGAGCGGCTCGTTGCGCAGCGGCGTGGCGTAGTTGGGAGTGCGCTGGAACACGGTCAGGTGCCCGGCCTCGCGCGCGATGATCGGGATCGCCTGGATGGCGGTGGCCCCGGTGCCGATGATGCCCACGCGCTTGCCGCTGAAGTCCACGCCCTCGTGCGGCCAGCGGCCGGTGAAGTAGGTCTCGCCCCGGAAGCTGTCGCGGCCCTCGAAATCCGGGATATTGGCCGCGGTCAGGCAGCCGGCGGCGGAGATGAAGAAGGGGGCCCTGGCGCGGCTGCCGTCGTTGGTCTCCACCTCCCAGACGTTCTCGTCCTCGTCGAAGCGCACCGATGTCACGCGGGTCTCGAAGCGGATGTCCCGCCGCAGGTCGAACTTGTCCGCGACGTAGCGCAGATATGCCAGGATCTCCGGCTGGGCCGCGTACTTCTCGCTCCAATGCCATTCCTGCTGCAATTCCTCCGAGAAGGCGTAGGAATAGTGGTAGCTGGGGATGTCGCAGCGGGCGCCGGGATAGCGGTTCCAGTACCAAGTGCCGCCGACATCGTCGGCGCTCTCGTACACGCGGACCTTCAGGCCCAGGGTGTCGCGCAGCCGGTGCAAGGCGTACAGGCCCGAGAAGCCGGCGCCGACGACGATCACGTCGAACGTTTCTTCGTTGCGTGTCGAATCGATCGCTTGAGGCATGGCGATTCTCTCCTCCGATTCTTTTCGTGGCGGACGCGGTCGCGTCCGGGCTATCGGGTCAGGGCGTCGCGGGCCGCGCCGGCCGCCTGGTCCACGGCCCGGCGGGCCGCGTCCAGCACGCCCGACATGCTGAAGAAGCCGTGCATCATGCCCAGGTACTCGGTGACCACCGCCTGGGTGCCGTCGGCGAGCATGCGCTCGGCATACTCGATGCCTTCGTCGCGCAGCGGATCGTAGGTGCCGATGATCACCAGCGCCGGCGGCAGGCCGGACAGGTCGTCGGCCAGCAGGGGCGCCGCCCGCACGTCGTTCAGCGGCTCGGGACCGCCCCAGTAGTGCTCGCGGAACCAACGCATGGAGCGCGTGGTGAGTAGATAGCCCTCGCCGTACTGGTCGTAGGAGGGGTAGCCTTTGGACTCGGGCGCCGCGCCCGGATATACCAGCACCTGCAGCTTCAGGTCCGGGCCCTTGCGGTCGCGGGCGAGCAGGGCGGTCACGGCGGCCATGGTGCCGCCGGCGCTGTCGCCCGCGACGCCGATGCGGTCCGGGTCCACGCCGATCTCCGAGGCATTGGCGGCAGCCCATTCCAACGCCGCGTAGCAATCGTCGATGGCGGCGGGGAAGCGGTGCTCCGGCGCCAGCCGGTAATCCACCGCGATCACGGCGCAGCCGCTCTTGTCGCAGAGGTGGCTGCACACGCCGTGGTATTCGTCGAGGCCGCCGATCACCCAGCCGCCGCCGTGGAAGTACATCAGCAGGCCGCGCGGCCCCTGGCCGTGACGCGGCGTGTAGACGCGGATCGTGAGATCGCCGCCGGGGCCGGGAATCGCGCGGTCCTCGTGGGCGACATCGGCCGGCGGCGCGTCCACCATGGCCAGGAAGTCGCGGAAAAACACCCGGCATTCCTCGGGGGGCAGGTCGGCGAAGTCGGGCGCGCCCTGTTCCGCCGCCTGTTGCATCAACGCCTGCAACTGCAGATCGACCATTCCGATATCTCCTCGCACATTGAATACTTATGTCGTTTTCTCGACGTATCGCGTAAAGCGCCGGGCCCGTCCGGGCGGAGCATTCGCCTACGTCGTTTGGTATTGGAGCGTGGTGTGCGGGTACCGGGCTTTCGCGCAGGCGCAGTGAGTCTTTCGTGGAAACGAAGAAACGCGCCGCAAGGGCGCGTTTTTACGGAAAAACCGGTGGAGAATCGGCGCCTTCAGTAACCCCAGGCGGCGAGCTCGCCCACGATCGACTTGAACAGCTCGATCCGGCTGAAGTGGAAGGCGCTGTTGTCCTCGCCGGCGCAGCTCACGCCGTCGATACCCGGTATCCGGGCACTGCTGGCGGCCATGTGGCTAAGGCCGGGATGCGGTTGCGCGGGGTCGTCGGTGGCACCGTCGTACCAGCGCGGGATCACGGGCGTGGCGCCGCCGGTGCCGTCCGGGCCGTAGGTGGTGAAGCGCTGGGACTCGACCGAGATGTTGCCGTCGTTGGGGCCTTCCCGTTCCTTCACCACCTCGTAGTAGAGCCGGCTCTCCTGATAGCAAGGGTGGTCGATGTCCCGGATCTCCGAGGTGAAGGTCTGGTAGAGCACGGGATGATCCGGGTCCTCCGGCAGGGGATAGCGCTCGTTGAAGCTGGGCGGGCAGGTCTCGCCGCGCCGCGGGTCGCATTCCATGTCGGTGGTGAACAGGGTGTAGTGGCGGCTCAGCGCCACCACCGACTCGCTCGCCCGGGTGATCAGGGCCTGGTTCTGGTAGAGCGAGTGGATGCCGAACGCCAGGTCCAGGGCGAGGGCGCGGCAGCCGGGCGTGACACAGGCCGCCAGCATCTCCAGGGCCCAGTCGGCCTGGGCCGTGCCCTTGTTGGCACCCGCCATCGAGGTCCAGCTCGCCACGTGCTTGTACATGAGCTCGCCGCTGAACTCGTTGCGGACCGCGGCCATCATGTAGCGGGAGTCCGGGCAGCCCTGGGAATGACAGATGATGTTGAACCGGAGTCCGCGCCGGCACGCGGCCTCGTCGTCGAAGCCGTGGCGCCGGCGCAGCGTCGGATCGGCGCAGTATTCGATGGTGGCGAGATGGATGCCGTCCACGATCTCCGGGTCCTCGCCACGGCACAGGATTTCGTCGATGGTGGCGCCGGCGCACTTCTTGTAGAGGATGCGACCGCGCCGTTCGTGGGAGGCGTAGGCCACCTTGTCCGGCTGGAAGATCGCCACGCCCTCGGCCTCCAGGGCGTTCTTGACGCCATAGGGGTTGAACTCGCCGGCGGTCTGTTGGCGATCGCCCTGGAACGAGCCGTCCGCCGTCCGCGACCAGGCGTGCGAGAGCACGACCGGCCAGCGCGTGGGCAGGTGCCGGGCCTCGGCCGGGGCCGGGGCGGCGTAGTAGCGGCCGTCCGGACCGGCGCCGCCGGTCAGGCCCAGGTCCGCGGCCCGGCCGTCGGAGCCGCTGCCACCACCGCCGTCGCAGGCGGCGACCAGGACCGCGAAGGCGAGGGCGAGGGCGCGCCGGCTCATGGCGCCGAGGACTCGTCCGCCAGAGTGTCGTAGAGCGGGCTGCTCAGGGGCACGCCGATCAGCTCCGTCGGTGTCTCGTCGATCGCCTCGATCAGGCCGATGAACGCCTCGGTCATCGGCACCAGGTCCTCGCGGGCGACCTTGTCCAGGGTGTCGGCGATGTCGTAGAGATAGATCGGCCCGGAGATGAGGCTGGCCGTGGGTACACCGGCCGCGCAGATGAAGCCCGCGTCGGTCGGCATGGCGCCGATGGGGCAGAGCAGATGGCCGTTTAGCACCGCGGTGCGCTCCAGGTCGTGCTCGACGATCTCGTTGATCAGGGTCGCCTTGAGCGTCGGGCCGAGGTTCTCGATCACGCCCCGGATTTCCGCCTGGTCGTTGACCACCAGTTCGCCGTCGTCGCCGATCTCGGCCTGCTTGCCGATGTGCTCCAGCGTGACGTTGGCGACGATGTTGTACGGCGATCCCTCGCCGTGGACGTATTTCTCCACGAACGCCTGGTGCTGCTGGTAGCCGGTGAAGTGGCTGTCGAAGGTCGCGAACATCATCGTCTTCTCGCGTGTCTCCGGCGGCTGCGAGGCGAAGTACTGCGCCTGCGCCAGCACCGCGGCGGTGCCGCTGCCGTCCTCGACCGCGCCGTAGAACACGGAATCGTGATGCGACTGCACCATGATGGTGTCGTTGCTCTGGCCGGGCAGGAAGCCGACCACGGTGCGCGCCTCGGCCTCCTCGCGGTGACCGCGCATGTGCAGGGTCGCGGTGGGCGGCTCGTCCGAGGCGTCCATCATCTCCCGCATACGCTCGCCCGTGGCCGGGCTCACCCAGAAGCCGGGGATATCCACCTCGGTGCGGCGGTAGAACTCGTTGCGGTAGCGGTTGGACTCGAAGTAATCGGCGAGCACGCCGACGAAGCCGACCGCGCCCGCGTCCATGGCGGCCTGCGCCGCGTCCTCGTAACTGGTGATGTAGGGATTGCCGACGAAGAAGGAGGGTTCGACGATGGTCAGGCCCGGGTCCCAGAGGAACTCCATCAGCGCCGCGAAGCCCACCGGCGGCAGCAGGAACTTGAGGTCGAACAGCACGATCTTGCCCTCGACGTCCTGGAATGCCATCTCGGCGGCCGTGCCCAGGCCGACGTCCACGATCTCGGCGGTCAATCCCTCGGGCGGCGTGGCGAACTCGGAGGGCTCGCCGGGGGTGACGAAGGTGTGCGCCACCGGGTAGCTGTCGATGGGTTCGCCGTTCAGGCGCAGGTCCCAGTCGTCGACCTGCCAGTTCCAGGACGTGGCGGTCTCGTAGTGCACGTCCTCCAGGCCCAGTTTCTCGAACTGGCACTTCACGTAGGCCGCGGCCATGCGGCCCTCGCGCGTGCCGGTGCGGCGGAAGCCGATATCGACCAGGTTCTCGATCCAGCCGAAGATCCGGTCCTCGCCGGGGATGCCCTCGGCCTCCGGGCCGTCGGCGTCGGGCGGGCAATCCAGCACGATCCGCAGGGCGTCGTCGTCGGTATCCCCGCCGCTGCCGCCGCCGTTGCAGGAGGCCGTCACGACGACCAGGAACGGCAGACACAGGCCCGCCACGAAAATGCGCAAACGCGATCGGAACACGATTTTCCCCTCCCACGGTAGGACGTTGTGGCCGTCCCTTCGTTGTCTTGGTTTATATCCGTGGCGCCGGCTGGCGACGCCATCCTCAAGCTTGTGGGATGTTAGGTCAGACCCCTATGCTGCGGCTTGTACGAAACGCCGGTCTTCTTGTACGAGACGACGGACATAACGACAACGAATATGACCGATCCCCGCGAAAGAGAGGATCTGCCTCACCCGGCGCCGGCGGGCGTCACCATCTATTACTGGCCGTGCAGCCTGGTGCTGCTGGCCCGGTCCCTGATCCTGGACCGGCCCACGGGGCCGCTGTCCGCGACCCTGCGTATCGCCTGCGGCGAGCCGTACACCATCGAGGTGGAAGGCCGGACGCTGCGCACGCGCGCCTCACTGGTCGCGCCCAAGGCCGAGCGCAAGCGGGTGATCGCCCAGAACAGCGACATCGCGCTGTTCTACCTACCGGTGGACATGCCCGAATACGCCGGCCTGAAATCGGTGCTCGGCGACCAGCCGGTGTTGGACCTGCCGATCGCCGACTTCGAGCCGTACTCCCCACGATTCGCCGGGCCATGACCGAGACCCTGCCGCCGGCCGAGATCCGGGCCCTGGCGGACCGCATGGTGGAGACCGTCACCGGCCGCAACATGCCCGGGGTCGAGCCGGTCGATCCGCGGGTGACCGCGGCCTGCCGGGTCCTGGACGAACTGCCGCTGAGCGAGGTCACCGTGGACACCGTCGCCGGCCAGGTGCATCTCTCGCCCTCGCGGCTGCGCGAGCTGTTCAAGCGCCAGACCGGTTTCACCCTGGGTGAGTACGCCCGCTGGCGGGCGGTGTGGCGGGCCGCGCTCTACTGGAAGCGCGGCCTCACCCTGACCGACGTGGCCGTGCGCGCCGGTTTCCACGACCTGGCGCACGCGGACCGGGCCTTCAACGAGGTCTTCGGCATGAACCCGTCCACCGCCATCGATCCGCGCTACGTCACCCTGATCAACTGCGAATGAGCGTGTGACGCGAGGCAGGGCGGCGACGGACGCCGACACCACCGGCGGCATTCGCGTCATCCGCCATCAGTGTGCCGGCCAGGCGCTCCCGGGACGGCCATAACCGTCCCCGAGGGCGTTACACTGCCGGGCAGTCAGGACAAGGGGAGGGCGCGTGGCCGACAAACCGGAATCGATACAGGACCTGTTCGGGGCGAGCGCCCTGTTCAACGGCGTGGCCGAGCGCACCGTGCGGGACATGCTGCCGCACGCCCGCCGCCTGCACGCCGATCCCGGCCAGCTCATCGTGATCGCGGGCCAGAAGGACGATCACCTGTACCTGGTCGGGGAGGGCACCGTGCGGCTCGCCTTCGTCAGCCCCAAGGGCCAGGAGAAGACCGTCGCCCGCCTCAACCGCATGAAGAGCTTCGGGCTCGCCGAGCTGTTCTCCGGAAGGCCGTTCCGCTACAACGTCGAGGCCGTGGACAAGACCGACATCGTGTCCATCCCGGGCCGCATCGTGCGCAACGCCAGCGCCCGCGACGACGCCCTGCAGCACAACCTCCTGCTGCACATGAGCCGCCACTTCGACGCGCTCGCCCAGGACATCGAATACACCATCCGCTACGACGCCCTCCAGCGCGTCGTCAGCTACCTGCTAGGCACCGCCGGCGCCGATCCCGAGCCGGGCAAACGGCTCACACTGCCGATGCGCAAGAACATCGTGGCCTCGCGCCTGGGTCTGACCCCGGAAACCTTCTCCCGCAGCCTCATGAACCTCACCGACCGCGGCCTGATCCGGGTCGAGGGGCGGCAGATCACGCTGGAGAATATTGATAGCCTGCAGGAATTGCTGGAGGCGGCGATTTTCGATTGAGGTGGACGCAGAACAAACGAGGCTAACGATAACTGCCTCTATCCCTTAGTAATTTCGCTTTCGCGATATCGACGCTACCGTGGTATTTCACCAGGCGGTCGTATTTCGCGGCGTCTCCCATCAGCAGGTTCATCAGGTCGGGATCGCGTTTTCGCTGGCGGCGTCGGCGTGAAGGCGTGATTTTGTTCCGTGCAAACAACCAATAGGCGGCGACGGGGCACACGATAAGCAAAAGCCACAGAATAAGCGGGACGTTGGAGAGTGCTTCCATGCTGGATCCTCCGTTGCAGAGTCCCAATCATACAAGGATCACTTTTAGGCTTGTTCGATATACTTGCCCTGGATTTTCTTCCGGGTTCAGGGATGAACAAGCCCGACTATCTGGCGTGGTTTCTGGTGATCGCGGCCGCGGTATGCACCGGGAATTTGGCGTCTAATTCCATCTCGTACATGGCAGTGAATCAGTGGGCTGCGTACCAGTTGCGCCAATTCCAAGTGCAAATGGAAGAGCGATCACAACGTCAGGCAGTCAAGGCTCGCGAACAGCGTGCAGGATCACCGCGTGGACAAGAACTGCTGCGCCGCTGCCGGGAATGGCGTCGCAACTACACGATGACGCCGAGCCAGACCACAGCCGCGAAGCGTGATCAGGCGTGTGAGGATTACCACAAGTACGTGTGGGGAAGATAAAAAGGGCCCTGATCGAAGCCTTTAGGGCGCTATT
This sequence comes from Salinisphaera sp. PC39, assembly GCF_040361335.1. Lineage (NCBI taxonomy): Bacteria > Pseudomonadati > Pseudomonadota > Gammaproteobacteria > Salinisphaerales > Salinisphaeraceae > Salinisphaera > Salinisphaera sp. PC39. Next base: position 79,121 of record NZ_APNM01000015.1, read on the forward strand.
TCTTGTGGCGTCGTCCGGCGCTGGCGGCCACGATCATCAGGGCGATCAGGGCAACGCCAACGCCCAGGTAAGCGAGTTCGATCATCATCGCTGGTCCTCCTCTGATTTCGGCCAGCCTAAGACCCATATTATGACACCGGTCCCAATCAGGCCAGTAGCAGCCATGAAGGCCGCCAGGTCCTGGGTCTTATCCGTGATCTGGGTCAGGATCATATGGGAGATGCTGCCAAGGGCGCCGGCCTGGATCAGCGCGACGCCGATGCGACGAATATCCTCGTGAACGGCCCGATAGTCTCGGGATTGGTGCCATTCCCTTAGCTTATTCAGCATTGCTCACTCCTTGAGATGCAGCGTCATTTCGTGAATGCAGTATTTGATTTCATTAAAGAGGGTGTTTCCGGTCAATTCTCGGGTGTGCAGGCAACCTCCGTGGCGACAAATGTGGACGACCAAGTTAAGTCTTTCACATCTAGTTCTGAAAAACAGTCACTTAGCGGATACCAGGTTACTATTTCGCCAATTTATTATTTTACAAAGCGACCTATTAAACTGGTTCCAACTTAGATATTTTAAATGTTGTCTAAATCCAGCTTAGGTATTTTACAAGTTATTTTTTGCCAAATTGGGCTGACTAGCATCTTTCCATCTACCTTCACCGAGATGTTTGTAGTCGTTCGTTCGGTATTACTAGCTAAAGGAGGCATCGTCTTAGCTTGACAGCCTCATACCCGACGCTAGCCTGATTCGGACGTCTCGTGTATGTCCGCCAAGTCAAAACGATCGACAGCACCCAGGAGCTGGAAGTGGCGGGGATAGATAAAACAAGTTATCCGGAGAGTTCTGAAGCTGGTCATAACCATGATGGCTAATGACCTGGACCACTGTGCTTCTAATCTATATCGTTGATGTCGCAGGTGCGAACATCTTCTGGATACTCTTGATGTCTCGGTTGATTCGCTCTATATCTACGCTCGGCTCTAAGTAGATATTGGACCAATCAGACGCGTTGTAACGCGAGGGTGCCCGAAGTGGCGTTCCGTGATGCGACCAGAATTGGTGACTCAGTGCTTCCCCGTTCGATGAATGCCGGTAATACAGCGGGCCTGGATTTTTTTGCGATGCGCAGTGTAGGCGTCTGATGCTTGAGCGGGCGCGCTTGCGAAGCCAGTGCAAAAGATTATCTCCACAGCTCAGCGCTTCCCAATGATCAACATTGCCCGAAACTTGAACTACATAAGTGCTGGGGAGGCGGACACGCCAGCGGTCTATGATATTCACGTGGTGAAAATAGTAATCGGCTTTCCGCCCGCGTACCTCCCTTGCCGCCACATACCAATAGGTTTGCAGCACGGAACCGAAATACGCCATTAGATCGGATTCGTAGAGGCGGCGAGCGCCATCAGGAGGTAGATCCTTCAGTCGGTCTGCTCCAACTTCACGTAGCGGCGGACGAGGACAGAGTTGGATCTCATCGAGCACATCTCTAATTGTGCAAAAATTGGTTCTGCGTGTCAGATCGGAACAATGTAGAGATAAGGCCCAGTATATACATGTGCGGCATATCGGACAGGGCACGCCTGATATTGGTGCTAGCCATTGTTTTCTACATATTCTCTGGTACACCCTACACGTACTGCATTCGGCCCAAATTGTTTTATAGAGGGTGTTGTAGACGTTCTCGTAAGCCTGTTTTACCCACCACTTGCTATCCGGTCGCAGCTGTGCCTGAGGGTCCATACCGCCTCTGTACATCGAGTGGCCGAAATTGATAGTTTGTATATAAAGACGTTTCCTCGCCGCGATATTGTCTCGGTCGGAAAATGATCTGGTTAACTGCTTTACGTTGAAGTAGAAAGTCGTGCAACGTTTCCGTCCTAAACTACCCAATGCATCTAGTAGGGGCCTCAGCCTTCGTTCGTACCCACATCGCCTAGCCAATCTTGCGATAACTGTAGCCTGATATCTAGGCGCGAGTTTTCGTTCTTCATATATATCAGACCCCGTAAGTGCTTCGTATCCGAGTTCTCCGCGTGTGTAGGTTATCTGATAACTTGTTCTAAGCAGCGCGACGAATTCTAAATATGCAATATGAACCTGTGATATCGATACGGGAAAGTGTTTGTGGGAACGAAAAGAAATCGTTTCTAGCGTAGGGAATGAAAACTGGCAACGTTGGCAGATAGTCTCAGTTCCAGTTCGCTTCAAATCGATTGTTGCATCGCCGCACAGGCAGACCTGCCTAAGTGGCGCCCTGTGCCACGGACAGAAAGAAAGAAACCCAAGTTGATGGAGAGGCGACTGATAACCTACGGCGAAGCATAGGGGACATACCAAGTTCGTATTGGCTATTTCACTAAAGCCGGGAATGCCCCAACGCGAGACCCAGGCATGTGCGGTGACTTGTTCCGGCTCCGAACCTAGGGTCTCTCTAACGTAATCTAGTTGGTCTTGAATTGTTTTAAGCTGAATATTGAGCCGACAGCTCGGTTTGCTCACAGTCGCACCGTTCACGATGAACTTTCGCAGCTCATCCGCCGAAATCGCATTGGCCCGAAGGAAAATAAGCCAGCTGGATAGCGTCGTCTGGTAAGGCCACCGAAAGGCCTGCCCAAGCGCGAGTTGCCCGTCCCAGTCGTTCATTAAGGCATATGAGACGCGCCTATCGCGCGAGCCACGTCTTCTTCCGTCACCTCGAGACAAGCGGTGTCTCTAGGGGCAAGTACGTCCATGAGCAAGACCTCCAACGTCGAGGTGAAATACTGCATAGGCCACTGATCGTCAGCGTTTTTGGCTCGTATGTCCTTAAAAACTTCCCAGATCAGCGGGGCATAAGTTGATAACCTGAAGCCATGTGCGAATGCGGTTGGAACGTAGGTAGACGTTGCGGCCCCGGGACCGATATTCTCTCGCGCGTCGCCGGTGTCTATCTGCTTGAGTGCATGCTGCACGTCGCTAGAACCTTTTAGCCCGGTAAAATTATGATAAGTTACGAAAAAACGGCCTCGTAAATGTGGCGCCTGATGCCCTTTGTAGTTCTGAACCCAATTATGTAGTTCTTCAGTTCCGACGCTGACAAAGCATAAATTAATGTCCCTTTGCTTTAGGACGTTAAATAGTCCCTTCAAGTAATGGTAGTTGGTCGGTGTCCAATCCTCAGCGTTATCGATGACGAAAAGCGCTTGATTGGTGCTATTCAAGGATGCGCGGTCGGCCAAGCAGCCGACCAGTCGCCAAAATTTATCAATTGCGTAGCCTTGTTGTGCCAGCGGATGATTGAGTGACTGAAGAATATCAGTCCACATCTTATTGTCTGTCGTGCGGAAATATTGATTGGCGGAGTAGATGTGGGTAAACACTGGTTCGTCTAGTCGGTTAGTGAGGCGCGGTATGACCGACTCAAATGCAAATGTCTTACCTGCACGAGACATTCCCCAGACGTATGCGCCTGGCACATTTGAAAATATATAGGACCGCAACTCGGCCAGAAGCCGTTTCATCGGCAATGTGCGTAGGGTATAGGCGCCTGGTCCAAACATCGATTAGGGAACCACCGCACCTAATTGAACCAGTCGTCGTCTAAACCAGCCGCCATGTTATAGCGTGACTTCACCGTTCGAGTCTGGGCCGTGTTGGGCGGCACCATTCCAGTTGCCTCGGCAACTTCATTGGCATTACGTGCCCATCGCATCAACTCAAGTGCGACGGACGGTTTGTCGATAGATTTACCCAAGCGATCGAGATAAGCACTTAGTGGATCGACCCTGGATAACTTTTCATCCTTAACAAGCTTATGGATGCGACGCCGCATTTCTTGACTGTGAGGAAACTGGCGCCAGCGTCCGCCCACGTGCACTTCGCCAAGGTGCTCGCCCTGCAGCGTAAATACCTGCAACGTTCGGATATCTAATCGATGGAAAGTTATACGAACTTTCGCACCCCACACGTCGGGGCGCACATCAATAGCCGCGCCCTTGTAGGGGCTATATAGCCAATTGATACGCGGACGGATATTTTCATCTCTTGGCTTATTGACGTGGACAATCTCGGTGTTTTGCATGAAGAGAGACGTCTGGCGTAGCTCAGGAGTTAGCTTGCGGACGATCAGCCCCCGCTCAAGGGTTTCTTGAATATTCTGCAGTGGTGACCGAGCAAGCAACTCTGGCTGAGTCGTGCCGTTGTAATCGGCGATGACAACGTCGATGATCTCTTCAAGGCTGCGGCACGACACAATGGGGGGCTGTCGTCTATTCCCGTCGTGTCTGCGAGGATCCAGTGGATTACTACCCGTCGTGGACGGCAACTGGTGGCCGTAATACTCAATACGTTTGAAGATCGCTTCTACGAGACCCCTGGCGACGGGAAATGCCGGGCGCCCGAAATTTACCGCCGCGTTCCAGTTCCGGCGGATCATACGGCGTACGGCATTGCCGTGATGGCTCCAGTCATTGTCCATCCGGACCAAGGAGGGCGTGGCGTATAGTAATTGCTGGCTGACGTTCACCGGATACCCAGCATCCGGTGCGTAGTTGAGTCCCGGTGATTGCAGTGCCATACGCTCACGTGGCTCGTTGACCGTTTGCAGGGCTCGCAGGACATCGGATTGATTTATTTTTCGTCCAAATCCGTAGCTGTATCCCAGTACGCACCGGCTAGAGACGCATACGAGCAGAAGCAGCCAGAATCTTGCAAGTCGGACCGTCGTCTCAAAGCCGTTCCAGAGCTGCACAGTGAGTCCGGTCTCCGCGTCGATCAGGTGCTCATCGAACTGGACTTCTTCGAAAGGAGCCAAAAGACCGCTTGCAATTATCCGCGTCTGCTCCGTACGTTCCTTAGCGGCCTTACTGTTGCGCAGATACGAGAGACGCTTCTTGAAATACAGTCGAGATGACTCTTGCGCCTGCTTTTCAGTATTAAATGGGTAAGCATTGGCAGGCCAGCCTGCTTCACGAACGTAGCGGATGAGGGCGGCATGGAAACTGCTGGGCGTGAGGTTCCGACGATACCGGCGTTTCATGAGATCCTGCTCGATCAGCGTATCGAGATGGTCTCTTAGTCCGACACATTCGTCCAAGAGTCCTTGAAATAAGCCCGGTCCAGCTGGTTTTTGTCTCGCGCGGATCGACTGCATGTCCTTGGTGTAACCACGTCGCGTATGAGGAATGAGTCCTTGTGCAAGCGCCGGGCCTGTATCGCCGTGGGGTGCCAGAGAGCGCCGAAGATAGTGATAAACTAATTGGGGAGTGACGTTGAATTGCTTTGCGACTTGAGAAACGCTTTGTTTTTGTTCAACAACTGCCTGGACGAGCTTGCGGTTACGTAGAAAGCGCCTGCGCTTGTCTTCAGGCAGGTCGTGTATAAAATCAGCTGGCCACTCCGTAACATTCCGCAACTCCGGCTGTTCGGCGAGGGTGGTGGCCCATCTGGTTGTCGTCTTCATACCGCTGATAGGACAAGCGAGTGCCTATATGGCTCATCAGCTAATGGGGCACTTGCTATACCAAAGTGAAGGAGGTGACAGGGCACGGCGTGTTGCACGTGTTCTGGTGACGCGCTAAACATCGCGGTGAATGCGCCTACAGTAAGGGACTTAGCCTGACGCAGAGCTTCTTCAGCGGTCTCTAGCAGCCCCTCTAGTGGTTCATCCCGAGCTGCCTGGATGTACCGCGTTATCCGAAACCAATTCAACGCCAAGAAAGCGTTGTCGTCTACTGATTCATTGGTGATGAACCGGAAGCTGGCGCCATGCGTCTCAGCCCACTGGTTCACCGCACTAATCCAAGGAAAGTCTTGACTACACACCGCTTCCGGCTTTACTTCAGCGATGAAATTTTGACCATTTGTCTTTTTCGCATAAATGTCCGGACGATAGGTAAGCGATCGAGAGTCCTTTAAGTAGCGGATCGGGGGGGCTTGAGTCTCATAACTGACGATCGAAGGATCAGATTCAAGCAGGCAAGCAAACAAAAACTCTTCCCATGAATGGCACTCACATAGCGTGGGTGACTTCGGCATGTCGCATTCATACCAATCGAACCGGATCTGTTTGCTTCGGCTTTTCAAGGGTGAAGCCTCCGTTGAGTTGCCTAGGCTAGGGCCCGCGCAATGTCGAGACTGCGATTGCGATGCTCACACCGATCCTCGTGTGGAGGCAGGCGTCACGAACCGACTCGCGGGTCCAAGTTACCTTCTAGCCGAATGAGGCGATACTGTAAAATTTAATATACTGATCCACTGCTGTCCGGGGAATCTTTGAGTCATGCAAGATAATCCCATAGCTA